>JALYGZ010000146.1 GCA_030776845.1 Actinomycetota bacterium | reverse complement strand
GGCCGCGCCGGTCGATCGACGCCTCGCGCGCCTGGGAGTCCGACCGCAGCGGCAGCGCCAGAGGGCGCCGTGGGAACAGCACGAGCACCAGCAGCAGCGCACCCAGGACGATCGCGGCCAGGCACGTCCAGACCAGCCAGACCGTGGTCCACGACAGGCCGCTGAGGGTCTGGTCCCACAGGTCGCGCGCCATGAGCACCTCCGACCTGCCGGTCCACCCGGCCACGAGCTCGACAGCGGCCAGGCCGGCGCCGACGGCGATCGCCACGCCTACCAGCAGGGCCACCAGACGGCAGGCCGTCCTCACGACTCGTCTCCCGACGCCGGGAAGACAAGGTCGGCCACGCGCACGTCGACGGTCGCCGGGGGCTCGTCCGGCAGCGTCTCGGACAGGTCCGCCAGCACGTTGTCGCGCACCTCGGCGGCGACCTCGTGCAGCGGCCGCCCGTAGCGGGCCATCACCCGCACCTCCAGCCGCACCGGGGGTTCGCGCCGGCGCAGACGCACGCCGGCGACCCGCTGCCCGCCCCCGTAAGTGGCGAATTCGCCGGCGACACCCGAGTGCAGGTCGACCACTTCGGGCGTGCGCATCGCGGCGGCGGCGGCGGCACGGGCCACCGCCACCGGCGACACCTCGACGGCGCCCACGCTCAACGCCGACGCGGTCCGGCTAGCGGACGCGTGAGGGCTCCGACGCCGCCTCCCCTTCCTGGCGCTCGGCCTCCTCGTCCTCCCCGCCGGGGAAGGCGAGGTCCAGGATGCTGATATTGACCTCCACGACGTCCAGGCCGGTCATCGACTCCACCCGGTCGACGACGTTCTCCCGGACCGCGTCGGCGACCTCGTGCAGCGGCATGGGGTACTCGCACCTCATCGACATGTCGATCGCCGCCTGGCGCTCGCCCACCTCGACGCCGACGCCGGCCGTGCTGTGCTCCTCGCCGCGGATGCGCCCCACGACGCCGCCGATGGCGCTGGCCGCCTGGCCGCCCAGGTCCACGACGCCGTTGACCTCACGCGCCGCCAGTGCCGCGATCTTGCCGACGACGGCGTCGGCGATGTGGGTCACACCGCGCTCGGTCTGCAGGCTCGACCCGCCCGTCGCGCTGCTCGCAGACGATGACGTCCCGCTCTCCCGGTTCGTAGTCGTGCTGTACGACATGCTCTCCTCCTTGCCGACCGACACGGCCGACTCCACGGTGGTTGACTGGTGACCCGCCACGGACGGCTGGTACCGCGGGTGCTACCGCTCGCTGCCGGTGACCCGGTCGGCGAACTCGCTGAGATCCACGTCCCCGTCCAGGACACGCACGACGAGGTAGCCGATCAGGCCGGCCAGGATGGCGCCCAGGGTGACCCAGAAGCCGGCGGCCCAGCCGAGGACGGCGATCAGGAAGCCGATCAGGAACCCGGTTTGGCGTCGAGACATGAACTCCCTCCCCTGGGCCGGCCCGCGAGATCACTCGAGGACGCCTCGCGGCGACCCGAGGCCGCCGCACCCGTTGCGCCACAGTACCCAACTGCGGGCAAAATACCTAGAGCTTGTCACCGAGCGCCTCGGCGACGGCGGGGCGGATCGCCCGCAGGGCCAGCCCGCGGTGGCTGATGGCGTCCTTGCGCTCGGGCGGCATCTCGGCGGTGGTGCGCGTGTCGCCCAGCGGCTGCAGGATCGGGTCGTAGCCGAACCCTCCCTCACCCCGCGGGCGCTCGGTCAGCGTGCCCTCCAGCCGCCCCTCGGCGGTCCACACCCGGCCGTCGGGCGTGGCCAGCGCGGCGACGCAGACGAAGCGGGCGGCACGGTCGGCGACCCCCCGCATGCGCTCCAGGACCAGGCGGGTGTTCGCCTCGTCGTCGCCGTGGGCGCCCGCGTAGCGGGCCGAGCGCACGCCCGGCTCCCCGCCGAGCGCATCGACGACCAGCCCGCTGTCGTCCGCCAGCGCCGCCAGGCCGCTGGCCGACGCGGCCGCGCGCGCCTTCAACAACGCGTTCTGGTGGAAGGTGGCCCCGGTCTCGTCGGTCTCGGGCACCCCCACGTCGGCGGCCGACAGCAGCTCGACGCGCAGCTCGCCCAGGATGCGGGCCATCTCGGCCAGCTTGGCGGGGTTGCGTGTGGCGAGGACGAGCGGCCCGCTCACCGGGTGGCCGCCTCCCGCTGCAGGACGAGCAGCTCGCCGCAGCCGCCCACGGCCAGATCGAGCAGGTCGTCCAGGGCGGCGCGCGGGAACGGGTCGCCCTCGGCGGTGCCCTGCACCTCGACGAGCCGACCGTCGCCGGCCATGACGACGTTCATGTCGACCTGGGCGCGGACGTCCTCGGCGTAGCACAGGTCCAGCCGCGGCTGGCCATCGACGACGCCGACGCTCACCGCGGCGACCTCGTCCAGGCGCGCGCGGGTGGCCGTCCCGCCACGGCGGGCGAGCGCATCGAGCG
>JALYGZ010000145.1 GCA_030776845.1 Actinomycetota bacterium | reverse complement strand
GGCCCGGCACCGGGCCGACGCGCGACGCCGCCGTCGGCGTGCCGCTCCCGACGGCGTCCCGGCGGGAGCGCAGCCGGCCAGAGTCCTCGAGGTGGTCGACGGCGACACCATCGAGGTCCGCGCCGAGCGCGCCGGCCCGCTGCCCGCCGGCTCGCCCCGGACGGTCCGGTTGCTGGAGATCGATACGCCCGAGACCGTGCACCCCTCGGTCGGCACCGAGTGCTACGGACCGCAGGCCTCGGCGTTCGCCACCCGACGGCTGCCCGCCGGCTCGCGGGTGTGGCTGGTCGCCGACGAGGACCGCAGGGATCGCTACGGCCGCGACCTGCGCTACGTGTGGACCGACGAGGGCGACTTCTTCAACCTGCAGGCGGTCAGGCTCGGCTTCGCCGAGGCGGTGCTGTACGAGCCGAACGACGCGTACATCCGCCGGATGAGAGCCGCCGAGGCGGCGGCCCGGGCCGCCGAGCGGGGCCTGTGGGCAGCGTGCACCGGCGGCGCCCCCAACCCGCCCGCGCTCGCCCCGCCGCCGTCGCGCCGGTCACCGGGCCGCGGGTGCGAGCCGGGGTACCGGGGCGCCTGTGTGCCCGCCTACCCGCCCGACGTCGACTGCGGGCAGATCCCCGACACGGGCTTCGCCAGCGTGGGCGCCGACCCGCACGGCCTCGACGACGACGACGACGGGGTCGCCTGCGAGGGCTGACCCGATGGCCACACTGAATATGCTACTATCGGTCCGTGGATGCTGTGGTCGACTCGTCGAGCCTCATCTCCCTGGCGTGGGCCGGCCTGCTGGGGCTGTTGGAGCGCTCACCGTTGCGGGCCGTGGTGCCTCAGGAGGTGCGGCGGGAGACGGTCGCCCAAGGCCTGGCCCGCGGGTATCCGGATGCGGCCGCGATCGAGTCCGTCGTGGCGCGTCTGCCGACGACCGGGTCGGGGCAGGTGGAAGACGTCGACGAGGCGGTGCTGGGCCTCGCGCGAGCCAAGGGGACGTTGCTGACCAACGACGTGGCGCTCGGTCGTCGGGCGTCCAACCTCGGCGTGCGGTGGCTGCGGTCCGCCGACGTGGTCGTGTTGTGCGTGCGCGAGGGCCGGTTGGACCGAGAGGCTGGCCTCGGGGCTCTCGCGGCGCTGCACGGCGCCGGCCGCATCACCGACGCGCTGCTGGGCGAGTACAGCGAGGAGCTGTCATGAGCCGGGCCGTTCGGGTCAACGCCACCATGGACGACGAGTTGCTCCGCCGCGTCGATGCGTTCGCCGCCAGCAGGTACGAGGACCGCTCGACCGCCATGCGCCAGCTTGTGGATTTCGCGCTGAGAGAGCTGCACAAGCGTGACGCTGTGGACGCCTACCGGGCGGGGCGGGTCACCCTGCGCGAGTTCGCCCGCGCGCTCGGCCTGGACGTGTGGGGGGCCCACGACCTGCTGCGCGCCGAGGGCGTCGCGGTCGCCCACGGCGACCGTCGGGAGACCCGCGCCGCGCTCGAGGAGGTCACGCGTGGGGTTCAGCACCCGTAGCGCGCGCGGGCGGCTCACCGGCTGTGGCTGCCTACTGGCGAGCCGGAGACCCAGCCGGTCCACACTGCGGGCGGTGTTCGACATCACCACGGCGGCTGAGCCGCCGTGGGGCGCGAACCCGGCGAAGGCGTGAAGCCCCAGGTCCGCCGGCGCCGCCACCGGATGACGCCCGCGACGAGCGCTCGGTGACGGCGTGCCCCGAGCTTGTCCAGGCGCCGGTCGAGGTCCTGGCGCAGCTGCGGCGGGTCCGCGCCGGCCGACCGCCCCTCAGATGTCGTAGTACATGTGGAACTCGTGCGGGTGGGGGCGCAGGCGCACGGCTGACACCTCGCTGTCCATCTTGTAGTCGACCCAGGCGTCGATGAGGTCCTCGGTGAACACGCCGCCCTCCAGCAGGAACTCGTTGTCCTCGGTGACGGCCGCCAGCGCCTCCTCCAGGCTGGCGGGCACGCCCGGCAGGCCCAGCAGCTCCTCGCGGGGCAGCTCGTAGATGTCCTTGTCGACCGGGTCCGGCGGCTCGATCTTGTTGCGGATGCCGTCCATCCCCGCCATCAGCATGGCGCTGAACGCCAGATAGGGGTTGCAGGACGGATCGGGAACCCGGAACTCGACCCGCTTGGCCCTGGGCGACTGGGAGTACAGCGGGATGCGACAGGCCGCCGAGCGGTTGCGCTGGCTGTAGACCAGGTTGACCGGGGCCTCGTACCCGGGGACCAAACGCCGGTAGGAGTTCGTCGTCGGGTTGGAGAACGCCAGGATCGCCGGCGCGTGGGCCAGCAGTCCGCCGATGTACCAGCGGGCCGTGTCGGACAGCCCCGCGTAGCCGGCCTCGTCGAAGAACAACGGCTCGTCGCCGTGCCACAGCGACTGGTGGGTGTGCATGCCCGAGCCGTTGTCCTGGAAGACGGGCTTGGGCATGAACGTCACCGTCTTGGAGTGGCGGCGCGCGATGTTCTTCACCACGTACTTGAACAGCATGAGCTTGTCGGCGGTGCGCAGCAGCGAGTCGTAGCGGATGTCGATCTCCGCCTGCCCGGCCGTGCCCACCTCGTGGTGCTGCACCTCCACCAGGATGCCCAGCCGCTCCAGCGTGAGCGACATCTCCGAGCGCAGGTCCTGGTAGTGATCGGTCGGCGGGACTGGGAAGTAGCCCTCCTTATACCGGGGCTTGTAGCCGAGGTTTGGGCCCTCGGCCGTACCGGAGTTCCACTGGCCCTCGACGGCGTCGATGAAGTAGTACGACGAGTGCTGGTTCGTGTCGAAGCGGACGTCGTCGAGGATGTAGAACTCGGCCTCCGGACCGAAGTAGGCCGTGTCGGCGATGCCGGTGCCGGCGAGGTACCGCTCGGCCTTCTGGGCGACGTAGCGCGGATCGCGGTCGTACGACTCCCCGGTGACCGGGTCCTTGACGAAGCAGTTGACGTTGAGCGTGGGATGCTGCCGGAAGGGGTCGACGATCGCGGTGTCGGGGTCGGGCACCAGGATCATGTCCGACTCCTGGATCTCCTTGAACCCCCGGATCGACGACCCGTCGAAGCCGAGACCCTCGTCGAACACCTCGGCGGTCAGCTCCCGGGAGGGCACCGAGAAGTGCTGCATGAGGCCCGGCAGGTCGCAGAAGCGCAGGTCGACGAACTCGACCCCCCCGTCCTCGATCCTGGCGAGGACCTCCTCGGGTGTGCTCACGGTCACGGCTCCTTGTGTCGACGGGCGAGGGCATGCGGGCGACCGGCCGGCGCCCGCCTCGACGGCACGCTATGCGGGCGCGGTGTCGCCGCCATTACCCGGCTGTTTCCCCCGTGTTACGGCTGCCCGGCCTCGCCCGGCGCGTGCCCAGTGCGCTGCTGGGGGGCTCGGCGACCCCGTCGGTCTGCGGCTCGCTGCGGATCCACAGGCTGCGCTGCGGGAACGGGATCTCGATGTCGGCCTCGTCGAAGGCGGTCTTGATCCGGGCCCGCAGCTCCCGCGCGACCCGCCACTGCTCGTTGGGCTGGGTCTTGAGCACCATGCGCAGAGTCAGCTGGTCCGGGTCGAAGCGCTCCAGCCCCCACACCTCGGGCTCCTCCAGGATGGTCGGCGACCAGTCGGGGTCCTTCCACAGGGCGACCGCCGTCTGCTTGAGCACATCCAGGGCCCGGGGCACGTCGGTGTGGTAGGCCACGCCGATGTCCAGCAGGGCCCGGGACCACACCTGGCTGAGGTTGCCGATGCGGGAGATCTCGCCGTTGGGCACGTGCCAGACGACGCCGTTGACGTCGCGCAGCTGCGTCTTGCGCAGGGTGATCCCCTCGACCACGCCGGTGGCCTCGCCGACGTCGATGATGTCGCCCACGCCGTACTGGTCCTCGATCAGCATGAACACGCCCGAGAGGAAGTCCTTGACGAGGCTCTGGGCCCCGAAGCCCAGGGCCACCCCGGCGACGCCGGCGCCGGCGATGAGTGGGCCGATGTTGATGTCGAACTCGCCCAGGACCAGCAACAGCGCGACGGCCCACACCAGGAACGTGCTGATGCTGCGGAGCACGGTCCCGATGGTCTCGGTCCGCAGGGTCGCCCGCGACAGGTCGATAGGGCCGCTCTCGGCCAGCGGGCCTCTGCGCCGCATCGCGGTGAGCCGGTCCATGTCCATCGACTGCAGCCGCCGCGTGAACCGCTTGATGCCCCGGCGCACGAAGCGGCCGGCGATCCACGCGAGGACCACGATGAGCACGACCGTGAGCAGCGTGTCGAGCGACGTGGCGAGGAAGGCGTTGTCCGTCACGTTCAGCACGGCCGGGCAGACCAGACCGGGGTCGTCGCCGCAGACGCGCCCGAGGCGCTCCGGACTGACCTGCGCCAGCGCCCACGGCCAGGACGCGCCGAGTTGCAGCATGGATCGGGACCTTCTGTCGCCGGTTACGACGGTGGTCACCGCCTCGGGCGGCCCCCGGTGGCCATGGTGGCTCAGACCGCGGCGGTTTGTCGAGTCGGGCGCCCGTCCCCGGGGGCCGTGTGGACGGGGCGGGCCCAGACGCCCGCGTCCTGGGCCTGCCGACCCGCGCGGTACGACGAGCGCACCAGCGGGCCGGACTCGACGTGGTCGAAGCCCAGCTCGGCGCCGTAGCGGGTGTAGCGGTCGAACTCGTCGGGCGGGACGTAGCGCTGCAGCGCGAGGTGGCGGTGGGTGGGCTGCAGGTACTGGCCGACCGTGAGGATCTGGCAGCCGACATCGCGCAGGTCGCGCATGGCCTGGCGCACCTCGTCCTCGGTCTCTCCCATGCCCAGTATCAGGTTCGACTTCGTCGCGCAGCCGCCGGGCAGCGCGGCGCGGGCCCGGGCCAGCAGGCGCAGCGTGCCGTCGTAGGTGAACGCCGGGCGCACGTGGCGGAACAGCCGCCGGACCGTCTCCAGGTTGTGCGACAGCACCTCCGGCGCCTCGTCGGTGACCTCACGCAGCGCGTCGGGGTCCATGCGGAAGTCGGGGATCAACAGCTCGACGCCGCACGAGGGCAGCCGGGCGCGGATCTGTCGCAGCGTCTCCGCGAACAGCCAGGCTCCGCCGTCGGGCAGGTCGTCGCGGGCCACGCCGGTCACGACCGCGAAGTTCAGCCCCATCGCGGCGACCGCCTCGGCGACACGGCGGGGCTCGTCCCGGTCGTAGGCCCTGGGCTTGCCGGTGGCGATCTGGCAGAAGCCGCAGCGCCGGGTGCAGTTCTCCCCGCCGATCAGGAAGGTGGCCTCGCGGTCCTCCCAGCACTGATGGATGTTCGGGCAGGCGGCCTCCTCGCAGACCGTGTGCAGGTCCAGACCGCGCATCGTCTGGCGGATGTCGCGGTAGTTGGGGCCCGCCAGCGGGGCCGGCTGCTTGAGCCAGCCGGGCTTGCGCTGGGCGATCCCGGGGGCGCCGACGAGGGTCAACCGTGTGGCGCTGTCGGGGACGAGGGGCTGCACGAGGCTCCTTCCCGGCCGGGCCGGCCCAGTCTAGTCCCGGCTCACAGGCCCAGCGCGGCCGGCAGGGCCGGTGTGGGTCGCCGACCCAGCAGGTCGCCCAGGTGCTCGACGAGCCGGGCGCGCACCTGGTCGACGGTCGCCTCGACGCCCAGGGAGCGCAGGGAGCAGACCCCGGCGTCGGCGAGACCGCACGGCACGATGCCGCCGAAGTCGTCGAGGTCGGTGCTCACGTTGAAGGCCAGTCCGTGGCTGGTCACCCCACGTCGCACCCGCACGCCCACCGCGGCCAGCTTCTGGTCATCCACCCACACCCCCGTGCGTCGGGTTCCGGCGCCCGTGGGCGACCTGCCCGACGGGCGGGCGTGGACGCCGAAGTCCGCGGCGGCGCGCACGCACGCCTCCTCGAGCCCGTCGACGTACGGGCGCACCTGCCTGGAGCTGCGCAGTTTGACGACGGGGTACGCCACGAGCTGGCCGGGCCCGTGGTAGGTCACGTCGCCGCCGCGGTCGACCCGGACGACCGGGATGTCGCGGGTGCCCAGGACATTGGCGGCCACGTCGGCCCGCCGACCGGCGGTGTAGACGGGATCGTGCTCCAGGGTGAGCATCACGTCGTCCACGCGGTCCTCGAGCCGCGCCGCCACGAGCAGACGCTGCCATCGCAGCGCCTCCTCGTAGGCGACCCTGCCCGCGTCGACGGTCAGGATGGCCGGACGCCGCTGCGGCGCCGGGTCAGCCGCCGCCGAGCTCACCCTCCCAGTCATGGGTCTCCACGATGTGCCTGACCTCGCTCACGTACCGGGCCGCGTCGGCGCCGTCGATGAGCGTGTGGTCGTAGGTTAGGCACAGGTTCGACATGGCGCGGATGGCGATCGTCGAGCCGGCCTCGTCCTCCACCACCACTGGGCGCTTGACGACCGCGCCGGTCCCCAGGATCGCCACCTCGGGGTAGTTCAGGATCGGCGTGTCGATGAGGACGTTGAGGCTGCCGATGTTCGTCACCGTGAACGTGCCGCCCTGGATGTCCTGCATCTCCAGCTTCTTGCCGCCCGCGCCGCGCGCCTTGTCGGCCGCGTCCTTGATCGCCCGCGCCAGGCCCGGCAGCGACAGGTCGTCGGCCGCCTTGACGTTCGGTACGAGCAGGCCGCGCGGGGTGTCGACGGCGATGCCCAGGTTGACGTAGTCGTAGTAGGTGACCTTGCCGGCCTCCCAGTCGGGCTTGGCGTTGATCTTCTCGTGGTTGCGGATCGCCAGGATGGCCGCCCGGCAGAAGAAGACGAACGGCGACAGCGACACGCCCTCGCGTGACTTGAAGTCGTCCTTGTGGGCGGCGCGGGCGCTCATGACGCGGGTGACGTCGACCTCCTGCACGGTCGTCAGCTGCGCCGTGTTGTGCATCGACTCCATCATCTTCGAGGCGATCTGCTTGCGGATGCGCGACAGGTCCTCCACGCGGCGCCGGTCGCCGGTGTCCGAGGGCTGGCGGGCGGGGGCCGGCTCCTCGGCCTCCGCCGGCGGGGCCTCGGCGGCCTCCTGCGGGGCCTGGGCCTCGGCGGCCTCCTGCGGCGCCTCGACCTGGGCCTCCTCGCCGCCGATCACGGCCTCGACGTCCTCGCGGGTGATGCGTCCTCCCTGACCGGAGGCGCTGATCTGCGACAGGTCGACGTTGTGCTCGCGCACCATTCGACGCACCACCGGCGACATCAATCGGCCCTCGCCGTCCCCCTCGCCGGCCGGGGCCTCCTCGGCCTCGGCGGTCTCGGCCTCGGCGGTCTCCTCCTCGGCCTCGGCGGTCTGCCCGCCGCCCTCCGCCGGCTCGTCGGCGTCGCCGATGACCGCGACGACCGTGCCGACCTCGACAGTCTCGTCGACGTCGACCTTGATCTCCTTCAGCACGCCGCCGATGGGCGCGGGCACCTCTGTGTCGACCTTGTCCGAGCTGAGCTCGAACAGCGGCTGGTCGGCCTGGACCTCATCGCCGACGTCTACGAGCCAGGCGGTGATGGTGCCCTCTGTGACGCTCTCCCCGAGGGCCGGAAGTTCGACTTCGGTGGCCACTGGCGTGCTCCTCTTTCGCTGCTCAGCCGTGCAGGGGCTTGCCGGCGATGGCCATGTGCGCCTCGCCGATCGCCTCGCTCAGCGTCGGGTGGGGGTGGATGAACTGTGCGACCTCGGTGGGCAGTGCCTCCCAGTTGTAGATGAGTTGGGCTTCGGCGACGAGGTCGGTCGCGTGAGGGCCGACGACGTGCACGCCGAGGACACGGCCCCCGTCCTTCTCCGCCAGCACCTTCACGTGCCCGGCCGCCTTGAGCATCATGGCGCGGGCGTTGTGGCTCCAGGGGAAGCTGCTCTTGGTGTACTCGAGGCCCTGCTCCCTGCACTGGGCCTCGGTGAGGCCCACGCTGCCGACCTCCGGGTGGGAGTAGGTGACCCGGGGGATCCCGGCGTAGTCGATCGGCACGACGCTGTGTCCGGCGGCGTGCTCGGCGACGAGGAAGCCCTCCTGGAACGACGCGTGCGCCAGCCCGAGCGAGGGGGGCGCGAGGATGTCCCCGACGGCGTACAGGCCCTCGGGGCCCGGCCGCAGATAGTCATCGACGGTGACGTAGCCGTTGTCCAGCTTCACCCCGGCGTCCTCGAAGCCCATGTCCTCGGTGACCGGCCGGCGCCCGATGGCCACCAGGAGCAGGTCGCCCTGGAGGACGCTCTCGTCGCCGTCGGAGCTCTCGATCGTCACGCGGACCTCGCCGTCGCCCTTCTCGACCTTGGTCGCCTTCGTGCTGACGTGGGAGGTGATGCCCTGCTGCCTGAAGGACTTCTGCAGCGCCTTGCGGCTGTCGTCGTCCTCCAGGGGGACCAGGCCGTCCAGCATCTCCACGATCGTCACGTCGCTGCCGTAGCCGTGCCAGGCCGTGGCGAACTCCACGCCCACGGCGCCCGCCCCCAGGACGATGGCGTGGGAGGCGACGCGGTCGAGGTGGACGGCGTGGTCGCTGGTGATGATCGTCTCGCCGTCGATGTCGGCGCCCTCGACCGGGGCCCCTCGCGGCGTGGAGCCGGTGGCCAGCACCAGGCCGCGCGTGGCCTGCAGGGTACGCTCGCCGTCCTCGGTGCGGACCGAAAGGCTCCGGGCGTCCTGCAGTCTGCCGGTGCCCGGGATCACGTCCACGCCGCGGCTCTTCAGCGACGCCTGCAGCCCCTTGAAGTTGGCGTTGACGATGGTGTCCTTGTATTTGTTCAGCCCCGGCATGTCCATGCCGTCGAAGCTGGACCTGACGCCGTACTCGCCGCCGTCGCGGGCGTGCTCGGCGACCTCGGCGGCCTGCAGGCAGGCCTTCGTGGGGATGCAGCCCCAGTGCAGACAGGTGCCGCCCACCTTCTCTTTCTCCACGAGCGCCACCTGCATGCCGAGGCTGGCCCCCCGCAGCGCGCACGAGTAGCCGCCGGTGCCGGCGCCGAGGACGATGAGGTCGTAGCTGTCGGCCATGACGCGTCCGCTCCTGACGTGGTCGTGCGCCGCCTTCTTCCCTACGCGGCTGGAGGCTACCGGGCCGTGACCCGGGGCCACGGCCTCCCGTCGCGCTACAGTCGCCCCGCCAGCATCCCCAGGAGGCGCGTTTGCATGCTCGAGCCCCGCCGTTCCCCACTGGCCGACCGCCACCGGGCGCTGGGCGCCACCATGACCGACTTCGCCGGGTGGCGCATGCCGGTGCACTACGGCAGCGTCGTCGCCGAGCACCGGGCGGTGCGCTCGGGCTGCGGCGCCTTCGACCTGTCCCACCTGGGCACCCTGCTCGTCACCGGCCCAGGCGCGCGCGACGCGGTACAGGGGGCGTTCTCCAACGACGTCGACGCGCTGGCGCCCGGGCGGGCCCAGTACACCCTGTGCATGGACGCCGCGGGCGGGATCCTCGACGACCTGCTCGTGTACCGCGTGGCACGGCTGGCCTACCTGGTCGTCCCCAACGCGGCGAACACCGCGACCGTGTCCGAGGTCCTGCGCGCGCGCCCCGGGGACGCCGAGGTGGCCGACGTCAAGGCTGACCACGCCATCGTCGCGCTGCAGGGCCCGGCCTCGGCGGACGTGGCCACCGCGGCCGGTCTCGACGTGCGCGACATGGCCTTCCTGGACGTGCGCGACCTGGCGACCGGTGGATGGCTGGCCTGCTCCGGCTACACCGGGGAGCGGGGCTACGAGGTGTTCGTGACCGCGGACAAGGCGCCCACGCTGTGGGACCGGGCAATGGCGGCCGGAGCGACGCCCGCGGGGCTGGGCGCGCGCGACACCCTCCGCCTGGAGATGGGCTACCCGCTGCACGGCCAGGACATCTCCCCGGAGACGTCGCCGGTGGAGGCTCGCCTGACCTGGGCGGTCAAGCCCGACACCGACTTCGTGGGCCGCGACGCGTATCTCGACGTGAAGGCGGCCGGGCCCCGCCGGCGGCTGTGGGGGATGCGGGCCCTGGACCGGGGCATACCCCGCCCGCACTGCGCGGTGTCGGCCCAGGGCCGGGTGGTGGGCGAGGTGACCAGCGGGACCTTCTCCCCGACGTTGCGGCTGGGCATCGCCTTGGCCTATCTCGACGCTGAGGTGAGCGACGGTGACCGGGTCGACATCGACGTGCGGGGCAGGCCGCTGCCGGCGGAGGTGACCCGCCCGCCGTTCGTCGACGCCGGCACGAAGGGCTGATGAGGGTCGTCGTGGCCCCGGGCGGCGTTCCCGGGGTGTCCTCGGTCGCCGCGGCGCGCCTGCTGGCGGACGGCTGGGCGCGCGTGCGGGCGCACGACACCCTGTCGACCGTGCCCTTGCCCGACCCGTGCACCCCGGCCCTGGAGGCGGTGGCGACGGCGGTGCCGGGTTGCCGGCCGTGCCCGGTGGTCGTGGCCGACGCCCGTGGGCAGGCGAGCCGCGTCGCCTGGCTGCGCCTGCCGGACGGCACCGCGCTGGTCGATGCGACCGTCGTCGCGGCGCCCGGCGGGTCGGCCGTCGCCGCCCTCGAGCTGACGACCACCTACGGCGTGGG
>JALYGZ010000144.1 GCA_030776845.1 Actinomycetota bacterium | reverse complement strand
TGGCCCGCCCGGACGTGCTCAGCGAGGCGGCCGACGCGTGGCGGCGGATGACCGCCGCGCACCGGGCCCGGACGGGGCGGCCGATCGGCGTCATCGACACGTACCGGTCCTACGGCCAGCAGGTCGAGCTCGCCGCGTACAAGGGTGACCTGGCGGCCACGCCCGGCTCCTCCAACCACGGGTGGGGCCTGGCCGTGGACCTCGCCGTGCCCGGCGGCTACGAGGACCCCACGTACCGGTGGCTGCGGGCCAACGGCGCGCGGTTCGGCTGGGTCAATCCGGACTGGGCGCGACAGGGCGGGCCCAAGCCCGAGCCGTGGCACTGGGAGTTCGTGGGCGCGCCCGGGAGCCCCGGCACCGCGACCGTGGCCTGCCACCCGCCGCCGTCCCGGGGCGCCTAGCCGACCGGCCCCGGGACCCCGGGGTGGAATACTCGGGGGCATGCGGACCGAGGAGCAGGCCCCGACGCAGCGGTCGGGCGGTCTGGCGGCGCGGGTCATCCCGTGCCTGGACGTCGACGGCGGTCGCGTCGTCAAGGGGGTGCGCTTCGTCGACCTCCGCGACGCCGGCGACCCCGTCGAGCTGGCCCGCACGTACGACGCCGAGGGCGCCGACGAGCTGGTCTTCCTGGACATCACCGCCTCCAGCGACGACCGGGAGACGATCTACGACGTCGTCGCGGCCACCGCCGAGCAGGTGTTCATCCCCCTGACGGTGGGCGGCGGTGTGCGCACCGTCGCTGACGTCCGCCGGCTGCTGCGCGCGGGCGCCGACAAGGTGTCGTTGAACACCGCGGCCGTGGCCCGCCCGGACGTGCTCAGCGAGGCGGCCGACGCCTTCGGGTCCCAGTGCGTGGTCGCGGCGATCGACGCCCGGGCCCGCCCGGCGGGCGGCGGCGGGCGGGGGGACTGGGAGGTGTACGTCCACGGCGGTCGCACGCCCACCGGCCGGGACGTGTGCGGCTGGGCGGCCGAGTGCGAGCGGCGGGGCGCCGGGGAGATCCTGCTCACGTCCATGGACCGCGACGGGACGGGGCTCGGCTTCGACACGGCGCTGCTGCGGGCCGTCGGTAAAGCCGTCAACGTCCCCGTGGTCGCGTCGGGCGGCGCCGGCAGCGGCCGTCACATGGTCGAGGCGGTCGTCGACGGGGGCGCGGACGCGGTCCTCGCGGCGTCGATCTTCCACTTCGGCCAGCTGCGGGTTCGCCAGGTCAAGCAGGCGCTGGCCGCGGCGGGGGTCCCGGTGCGCCTCACCTGACGGGGCGGGAGCAGTGTGGCGTGGTCCGGCGAGCCGGAGCCACTAGGATGCGACCGTTCTGGCGGCCGGCGATCGGCGGGGCATGCGCGAGTCACGGTCCTCGGAATGGGCGGGCCGGCTGCGCCTGCTGGGGGGGCTGCTGTGGTGGACGGGCGTCGCCGGCCTGGCCGCCCTCTGGCTCGTCGGCCCCGACGCGGGCCGGGCCCGCGCGCAGGAGGCCCCGCCCGGCGGCCCAGCGCTGTACCAGCAGTACTGCGCAAGCTGCCACGGCAACGACGGCGAGGGCCTGTACCGGGGCCCCAGTCTCGTCGGCGTCGGCGCGGCCAGCGCCGACTTCTACCTGCGCACCGGCCGAATGCCGCTCCAGGAGCCCGACCAGCAGGCCCGCAGAGGGGTTTCGCAGGTCGACTTCACCGACGCCCAGATCGAGTCGCTGGTCGACTACGTCGGGTCGCTGGGAGAGGGACCGGGGATCCCCGACGTCGACCTGGAGGACGCCTCCCTCGCCCGGGGCGGGGAGCTGTTCCGGCTCAACTGCGCGCCCTGCCACAACTGGGACGGCAAGGGCGGCGCCTTGGTCAACCTGGAGAACGCGCCCCCCCTGCACGAGGCGACGCCGACCCAGGTCGTCGAGACCATCCGCATCGGGCCCGGCGCCATGCCCCGGTTCACCCACGAGGCCCTCAGCGAGGACGAGGCGGAGGACATCGCCGGGTACGTCGCCTATCTGAACCAACCCGAGGACCGCGGCGGCTACGGCCTGGCCCACTGGGGGCCGGCGACCGAGATGATCGCCGGCGTGCTGGGCCTCGGCGCGCTGCTGCTCGTCACCGGCTGGCTGGGGGAGCGTGAGCCGTCGTGAGCCAGCCCCGCGGACAGCGGATGGCGACCAGGTGGGGCGTCCTCGCCTTCGTCGCCTCCACGCTCGGCAGCACGGGGCTCGTGGTCGCCTACGTGGTCGAGGCCGGCCCCCAGTGGCAGGGCGTCGCCCTGTCGATCGGCCTGGCGGGGCTGGGGGCGGGGCTGGTCGCCTGGTCCAAGGGGCTGATGCCCCAGGGCCCCGAGGTCGAGGACCGCCCGGACCTGGAGCCCTCCGCCGACGAGGAGCGCGAGACCGCCGCCGCCTTCACGGCGGGGCGTCGGTCGATCGGTCGACGGAGGCTGTTCGCGTCCCTGCTGGTCGCGGCGACCGGCGCCTTCGTCGCCACGATCGTGACCCCGATCCGCTCGCTGGGCCCCGCCCCCCGGGACAAGCTGCGCGCCAGCCGCTGGGGCGCCGGGGTACGGGTCGTCGACGAGGAGGGCCATCCCGTGGCCGTCGAGGAGTTGGACGTCGGCGGCGTCCTGACCGTCTTCCCCGAGGGGGCCGTCCAGTCGGCCGACGACCAGACCGTGCTGCTGCGGGTCGGGCTGGAGGAGCTGCAGCCCCTGCCGGGCAGGGAGGACTGGTCGCCCGAGGGCTACCTGGCCTACTCCAAGATCTGCACCCACGCGGGCTGCCCGGTCGGTCTGTTCCAGACGGACACCCAGGTCCTGCTGTGCCCCTGTCACCAGGCGACGTTCGCCGTGCTTGACGGGGCGCGGACGGTGTTCGGCCCCGCACCGCGGCCCCTGCCGCAGCTGCCGCTGGCCGTCGACCGCGACGGCTTCCTGGTGGCCAGGGGCGACTTCTCCGAGCCTCCCGGGCCCGGGCGCTGGAGTCTGGGTCAGCCGTGAGCGTGCGGGACCACACGGACACGCCGATCGGCCGGCTCGCCCGCTGGTTCGACGTGCGCCTCGGCGCCGCGGAGTTCACCACCTCCAAGCTGAACTACGTCTTCCCGAAGCACTTCTCGTTCCTGTTCGGGGAGATCGCCCTGTACGCGTTCGTGGTGCTCGTCGCCACCGGGCTCTTCCTCGCGCTGTTCTACTCGCCCAGCGAGGCCGAGGTCGTCTATCACGGCGACTACCTGCCGCTGGTGGGCGTCCGGATGTCCGAGGCGTTCGAGTCGGTCGTCGAGCTGAGCTTCTCGGTCCGGGCCGGCCTGTTGATGCGCCAGACCCACCACTGGGCTGCGCTGGTGTTCGTGGGGGCGATCTTCGCGCACATGGCACGGGTCTTCTTCACCGGGGCCTTCCGCCGACCCCGGGAGCTGAACTGGGTCACCGGCGTCGTGCTCATGATGGTCGGCATGGTCGAGGGCTTCGCCGGCTACTCGCTGCTCGACGACCTGCTGTCGGGGACCGGCGTGCGCATCGCCTACTCCGTGATCGAGGGCATCCCCGTGGTGGGGGCCTGGGCCGCCTTCCTCGCCTTCGGCGGGGAGTATCCGGGGGACGGCTTCCTCGGCCGGCTGTTCACCGTCCACGTCTTCCTGCTGCCCACGATCCTGGCCGGCCTCATCACGGTGCACCTGGCGCTCGTCGCCCGCCAGCACCACACCCAGTTCCCCGGACCGGGCAGGACCGAGCGCAACGTCGTCGGCCACCGGATGTGGCCCACCTACGCCACCCTGTCGACCGGGTTGTTCTTCCTCATCGCCGCGGTCCTGACGCTGATGGGCGGCACTCTGCAGATCAACCCCGTCTGGCTGTACGGCCCCTACGACCTGTTCACCGTGACCAGCGGCGCGCAGGCCGACTACTACGTGCTGTGGCTGCAGGGGCTGCTGCGGCTCATGCCGGGCTGGGAGATCCGTGCCTTCGGTTACACGATCACCAACCAGTTCTTCCCCGGCGTGCTGGTGCCCGGGATCATCTTCGGCGTCTTCCTGGCATGGCCGTGGCTGGAGGCTCGCGCCACCGGGGACAGGCGCGACCACAACCTGCTCGACCGTCCGAGGGACCGTCCCGTGCGCACGGCCATCGGCGCGGGGGTGATCACCGGGTTCGTCGTGACTCTGGTCGCCGGCAGCGACGACGTCATCGCCGCCACGTTCGACTGGTCGATCGTCGCCCTGCGCTACACCGAGCGTGTCCTGCTGTTCGTGCTTCCCGTCGCGGTCGCCCTGGTGACGTACAAGGCGTGCACGGACCTGTCCGCCCGGGCCGAGCGGGCGGCCGAGGCCGCGGAGGCGGCGCCCGAGCCGGCCATGGCGACGGCGGGCCCGGGGGG
>JALYGZ010000143.1 GCA_030776845.1 Actinomycetota bacterium | reverse complement strand
GCCTCGGGAAGGGCGGCCGGCGGCAGGACGCCGTTGCGCACGGTGCTCACGCGCCCGGGGTCGGCGCCGAAGGTCGCCAGGTACCAGCGCCGCAGCGCCTCGGACACCGTGACCGTGTGCGCCGCGGCGCGCATCCGCGCCCGGGCCGCCAGCCGCCGCTTGACGCGGCCCACCGGCGTGACGGCATCCTCGACCAGGTGCAGCGTGGACACGAGCGGCACGCCCGCCCGGTGCGCGACCCGGGCCCCGACGAGGTCGGCGTGCTTCATGTGGCTGTGCAGCACGTCGGGGCGCAGGGCGGTGACGGCCGCCGTGGCGCGCGCGAAGCCCCGGGGGTCCCAGCGGCCCTCGAGGTCGAGGGTGCGGACCGGCACACCCAGATCACGCAGTTCGCGCACGTGGTCGCCGTCCCGGGGCGGCACGAGGCTGACCACGCTCATGTCCAGCCGGGCGGCTGACGCCCGGGCCAGGTCCACGAGGACGTGCTCGGCTCCGCCGGGGCCGAGGCCGTGGATGAGGTGGCAGACTCGGATGGCCAACGTCTTCCTTGCCCGTGCCCCGGTGCCGCCCTCGACACCGTGTGCCATGCTGACGGTTGCTTTCCAAGCACATAGCGTAACGCCCCGCGGGCGGTCGCGATGTTCGTCAAGGCGAACTGGAAGGGAACGGCGAAGACGCGCGCGTCGCTGAGCGCCCCGGCCCCCGCGGCCGCATAGGCGCCGGCCTGGAGCGCGGCCAGCAGGCGCGGCAGCCCCCCGTGGCGGGCGCGCCGCAACGACGAGAGCCACAGCGCCGGCAGCAGCGGCGGCACCACGAGGCTGCGCAGCACCCGGTGGGACAGAAAAGCCACGGCCGTCCAGCCGCCCCGGGGGTCGAGCAGGCGCAGATGCGCCAGCGTGGCCTGCCAGGTGCCGGCGCCGATGCGGGTGCGGCGCTCGAACTCCCCGGCCACCGTGGCCGACACCGTCTCGGTGGCCACCGCGTCCGCCGCGTAGGCCACCCGCAGGCCGCGGGCGAGGGCGTCGCAGACCATGTGGTAGTCGTCGCAGACAGTCGAGACCGGCAGGGGGCGGAACGTGCGCCGGCGGACGCCGCAGATCTCCCCGGGGGCGCCCATCGTGCAGCCCAGCGCCGACTCGCAGCGCTTCAGGTATGCCTCCACCCGCCAGTACAGCCCCTCACCGGTCCCTCGCGCCCCGGGGCCCTGGACGGTCTTCGCGCCACTGACGACGGCCACGCGCGGGTCGGCGAACGGTGCGACGAGCGCCCGTAGCGAGCCCGGCGCCAGGCGACAGTTCGCGTCGGTGAGACACAGGATGTCGCCGCGGGCGGCGGCCGCTCCGCGGTTGACCGCCGCCGCCTTGCCGGCCCGCTCCGGCCGCCACAGCACGCGGGCCCCCAGTCGCCGGGCGACCGCCGCCGTGTCGTCGCGGGAGCCGTCGGCGACGACGATGATCTCGAGCCGCTCGGGGGGGTAGTCCTGCGCGCCGATGTCGGCGACCTTGTCGGCGATGAAGTCGCGCTCGTCGTAGGCGCAGACGATGACCGACAGGGTGGGCGGGGACTGCCCGCTCGGCGCCGGTGGGCCGCGGCGGCCGGCGATCCGGGACGCCAACCCCACCAGGAGCGGGTAGCCGACGTAGGCGTACAGGCCCGCGGCCATCGCCAGGGGGATCGTGCGACTCGTCCCGCCTCTTCCCACCGGACCCCCGTCGCTCGGCCGCACTTTCGCGCGAGACAGCGGTAAGTAGTTCGTAGACTACTATGAGCACTAATGACGACGGCGGGGGTGCTTCCGCGACGAGCCGAGCCGGTCATGAACGTGCTGGTGGTGATCGACTCGCTCACCCTCGGGGGAGCCGAGAACCTGCTCGCGACGCTGGCGCGCGCCGCCCCCGCCGCCGGGCTCCGTCTGCAGGTTGCCAGCCTCGAGGCGCGCAGCGACGAGCGTGCGACTCTGCTGGCCGCGCTCGAGCACGCCGGCCTGCGGCCGCGCTTCCTGGACATCCCCCGTCTGGCCCACCCCGCCGCGGTTTCGAGGGTGGCGGCGGCCATCCGGGATTCCCGCTGTGATGTGGTGCACGCCCACCTGGAGTACGCCGCGGTCCTGGCGCCGGTCGCCGCGCGCCTCCGCGGGCGGCGGGCCGTGGCCACGCTCCATCACGTCGCGGGGCGACTGCCGTGGCGCGAGGCGCTCAAGGAGCGGCTGGCGGTGTCGGCGGCGACCCGCGGCGGGGGGCTGATCTGCGTCTCCCGCGCGTCGCTGGAGGCGTTCGCCGACCGGTACCGGTCCCGTCCGGGGGCCTGGACGGTGGTCCCCAACGGCGTCGACCTCTCGCTGTTCGACCCCACGCCGGTGCCGCCGCCCGCCGACCTCGGCCTGCCCGCCGGCGCACCCCTGGTCACCTTCGTGGCGGCCATGCGCGAGCCCAAGGGCCATGCCTGCGCCCTGCACGCCTGGCGGCGGGTGGCCGATTGCCGCCCCGACGCGCGCCTGTTGCTGGTCGGCTCCGGCGCCGAGGAGCCGGTGCTGCGCGCGCTGTCGCGCCGGCTCGGCCTCGGCGGGACCGTGCGATTCACCGGCTACCGCCGCGA
>JALYGZ010000142.1 GCA_030776845.1 Actinomycetota bacterium | reverse complement strand
GGGCTGCCCGGGGCCGTGGCGACCCCGGGCGCGGGCGAGCGGGGCCAGGAGTCCCGCCTGCGGGCGGTGGCCTCGCCGCTGGCCGGCATGCCCGGGGGCACCGAGGTCGGCACCGCCGTGCACGCCGTCCTCGAGGCCACCGACTTCACCGCCGTCGACCTGCCCACCGAGCTGGCCCGGCGAGTCGGCGAGCAGCAGGCCCGCCGCGCCGTCGCCCTCGGCGACCACGACGCCCTCGTCGACGGGCTGCGCCGGGTGGTGGAGACCCCCCTGGGCCCGCTCGTGGGCGACCGGCGGCTGCGCGACGTGCCGCGCCACGACCGGCGTGACGAGCTGGAGTTCGAGCTCCCGCTGGCCGGGGGCGCGACGCCAACCGCCGACCTGCGCATGGGGACGGTGGCCGAGCTCCTGCGGGCGCACCTGGGACCGGACGACCCCCTGCACGGCTACCCCGACCGGCTCACCGACCCGGCGCTCACGGCCCCCGTGCACGGCTACCTCACCGGCAGCATCGACGTCGTGGTGCGCCTGGACGGGTCGCGGTTCCTGGTCGTGGACCACAAGACAAACCGGCTGGGCCCGCCCGGCGAGGCGCCGTCGGCCTGGCACTACCGCCCGGAGGCGCTGGCCGAGGCAATGCGGCACGGCCACTACCCGCTGCAGGCGCTGCTGTATACCGTGGCGCTGCACCGCTACCTGCGCTGGCGCCTGCCCGGCTACGACCCGGAACGGAGCCTGGCCGGCGTGCTGTACCTGTTCCTGCGAGGGATGACCGGCGCCGACGTCCCCCGCGTCGAGGACCGTCCGTGCGGAGTGTTCGCCTGGCGCCCGCCGTCGCGGCTGGTCACCGACCTCAGCGACCTGCTGGACTCCGGAGGGGCCGCGGCATGACCGCCGCGTCGCCCGCCGCGGACCGCGACACCTGGGACGTCGGCCGGGTCCGGTCGGCCACGGGGCTGCTGTGGCCCTTCAACGACGCCGGCGTCCTGGGGCCCGCCGACGTGCACGTCGCCACGACGCTGGGGCGGCTGTGCGGCGAGGGTGAGCCAGCCGTGCTGCTGGCCGCCGCACTCGCCGTGCGCGCGCCGCGCCTGGGCCACGTCTGCGCCGACCTCGACACGGTGCGCCACACCGTCACCGTCGACGAGGACGCCCCCGTGGGCCTGCGGGCCCTGCCCTGGCCGTCCCCCCGGGACTGGGTGGAGGCGGTCGCGACCAGTGCGCTGACCGCGGAGGGCGACCCGCCTCTGCGGCTGGTCGGGTCCCGGCTGTACCTGGACCGCTACTGGCGCTACGAGCGGCGCGTCGTCGAGGACCTGCAGGCGCGCGCCGGCGCGGCGGACGGGCACGTCGACGTCGCCCTCCTCCGCCGGGGGCTGGACCGCCTGCTCCCGTCGTCCCCCCGGCCGCCCGACCTGCAGCGGCTGGCCGCGGCGGCGGCCGTGCTGCGCCGGTTCACGGTGATCGCGGGCGGCCCCGGCACCGGCAAGACCACGACGGTGGCCCGCATCCTCGCGCTGCTGCAGGACCAGGCCGACGGCACGCGGGTGGCCCTGGCCGCGCCCACCGGCAAGGCCGCCACCCGCCTGACCGAGGCCGTCCGCACCGCCGCCGCCGCCGACGAGATCACCGGGCCCGCGGCGCGGCTGGAGGCCTCCACCCTCCACCGCCTGCTGGGCGCGCGCCGGGGCGAGACCCGCTTCCGGCACGACCGGGCCAACCCCCTACCACACGACGCGGTCGTCGTGGACGAGACGTCGATGGTGTCCCTGGCGCTCATGAGCAAGCTGTTCGACGCCGTGCGGCCCGACGCCCGGGTGGTGCTGCTCGGCGACCCCGAGCAGCTCACGTCCGTCGAGGCCGGCGCCGTGCTGGGCGACATGGTGGGACCGGCCCGCGCCGGCCTGCGGATGTGCGAGGCGTCGCGGCGACAGCTCGGGGAGGTCACCGGACAGGCGGTGCCGGCGACCGACCCGCCGGCGGGCTCGGCGGTCGGCGACGGCATCGTGGTCCTGCGCCGGGTCCACCGCTTCCGCGAGGAGTCGGGCATCGCGGAGCTCGCGGCCGCGGTCCAGGCCGGTGACGCCGACGACGTGCTGGCGCTGCTCGAGGCCGGCCGCCCGGACCTGACCTGGGTCGAAGGGCCCGCCGACGACGAGCCCGCCCGCCACCGGGTGTCCGACCGCGTCGTCGCGTCGGTCGGGCACGTGCTGGAGGCCGCCCGGGTGGGGGCGGCGGACGACGCGCTGGAGGCGCTCGGGGCATTGCGCCTGCTGTGCGCCCACCGTCGCGGCCCCTTCGGCGTGGCCACGTGGGTGTCGGCGATCGAGCGCCGCTGCGCCGAGCGGCTCGACCACTTCGACACGACCCGGCCCTGGTACGTCGGCCGCCCCGTGCTCGTGACGCGCAACGACTACCAGCTGGGTGTGTTCAACGGCGACGTCGGCGTGGTGGTGGCCCGCCCGGACGGCGAGGTGGAGGTCGCCTTCCCGGCGGCGGCCGGGCGGGTCACCCGCGTCAGCCCCACGCGCCTGGAGGCGATCGAGACCGTGCACGCCATGACCGTGCACAAGAGCCAGGGCTCCCAGTTCCGGGAGGTCGTCGTGGTGCTGCCCGGGCCGGACTCGCCGATCCTGACCCGCGAGCTGCTGTACACGGCCGTCACCCGCGCCAGCGAGGCACTCACGCTGGTGGGCGGCGCGGACGCCGTCCGCGCCGCCGTCGCCCGCCCCATCCAGCGCGCCTCGGGCCTGCGCGAGGCCCTCTGGACCTGAAGCCGCGACCGACGGCTACCCTGGCGTCGTGCTGGGACCCATGACCGCCGCCGAGCGGGGCCGCTGACGTGTCCCCGCTCGTCGGCATCACCGGGCGCAGTCGTCACGCGCCGGCCTCGTCGGGCCCCGAGGCGCCGATCTTCAGCGTCACCCACGAGTACGTGCGGGCCGTCGAGGCCGCCGGGGGCGTGCCGGTCGTCCTGCCCGTGGTCGATCCCGGCCTGGCCGAGGCGATGATCGCCCGTCTCGACGCGCTGGTGCTGACCGGCGGCGGGGACGTGGACCCGGAGTGCTACGGCGGCGACGGGGACGATCCCAGGGTCGCCGGGGTTGAGCGGGACCGCGACGACTTCGAGATCGCCCTGGTGCGCTCGGCCCGAGCGGCCCGCCTGGCGACCCTGGCGATCTGCCGCGGGCTGCAGGTCACGAACGTCGCCTTCGGCGGCGACCTCATCACCGACGTCGCCTCGCAGGTCCCCGACGCCGTGGAGCACTCCCGACGCGGCGACGCCACGTTCGAGGCGCACCAGGCCGTCAGGATCGATCCCGACTCACGGCTGGCCACGGTGCTCGAGGCCGACGAGGTGCACGTCAACGCCCTGCACCACCAGGCCGTGGACCGCTGCGCCCAGGGCTTCCGGCCGGTGGCGTGGGCGCTGGACGGCGTGGTGGAGGCGATCGAGCCCAGGGACGACGACTGGCCGATCCTGGCGGTGCAGTGGCACCCGGAGTACCTGGCCGTGGCGGGCGACGTCCCCGCCCACCGGCTGTTCGCCCACCTGGTGCGGTCCGCCAGTCGGCGGACCGCGGCGGCGGCCACGTGAGCCGCGGACGCCCCCGGGCGCTGTTCGTCCGCAACGAGACGCTCGCGCCGCCCGGCCACCTCGGCGTCCGCACCGAGCAGCTCGGCTTCGAGGTCGTCTCGGCCCCGCCGTGGGACCTTCCCGACGCGGCGGACTTCGACCTGGTGGTGCCGCTGGGCTCGGCCGAGTCCGCCTACGACGACCAGGTACCGTGGCTGGCCGGGGAGCTGGACTGGCTCACCCGAGTCGTCGGCCTCGGTGTGCCGACGCTGGGCGTCTGCTTCGGCGCGCAGGCGCTCAGCCGCGCGCTCGGTGGCGTCGTCGCGCCGCTGGCCGTGCCGGAGGTCGGCTGGCGGAAGGTGGACAGCGACCACCCCGGCCTCATCGAGGCGGGTCCCTGGCTGCAGTGGCACCACGACACGCTGACGGTTCCGCCGGGCGGCAGCCTGCTGGCGACCAACGAGTACGGCGTGCAGGCCTTCCGGTGGGGCCCTCACGTGGGGGTGCAGTTCCACCCCGAGGCGACCGTCGACATCGTGCGGGGCTGGATCGACGCGGGCTCGGGCATGCCGCAGGCCGCCGGCGTCGAGCCAGCGCAGCTCATGCTCCGCAGCCGCATCGAGGCGGAGGCCGCCCGCGCCCGGGCGACACGGCTGTTCGACCGCTTCTGCGACCTGGCCCTCGGCGGGCGGGACGGCGGCCGGCCCGGGGGGCCGAGCGGCTAGTGGAAGCTGTCGCCGCAGGCGCAGGTGCTCTGCGCCTGAGGGTTCTCGATCGAGAAACCCGCCCCCTGCAGGCTGTCGACCCAGTCGACCCGCGTGCCCCGCAGGTACGGCGCGGACATCTTGTCGACGCGGACCGGGACGCCGTTGACCGAGGCCACGGCGTCGCCGTCGAGCTCCCGGTCGTCGAAGAACAGCGCGTAGCGCATCCCCGAGCAGCCCCCCGGCTGGACGGCCACGCGCAGGGACACCTGGGCGGCGTTCTCCTCCCGCGCCATGAGCTCCTTGACCTTCTCGGCCGCGGCGTCGGTGAGCACGATCGGGCCCGGCGGGGCGGTCTGCGCGCCGGTAGCGGTAGTCGCGTCGGTCATGGTTCCCTCTGGGGTCAGGCGACGATCTGCAGGCGGCGGCGCTCCTCGCCGCATCGCCCGCCGGACATTCTAACGCTCCAAGGCCCGCCGACCATGCCGGGGGCGCATCACGACGGCGCCTGCTGTGCCGCCAGCGCAGACGCCCGCTCTCGCAGGGGCAGCTCCGGCTGGGGCAGCACCCGTGTCGCGTCCAGCGTGGCCACCCCGGCGGCGGCCGCACGGCGGGCCACCCGGGGCGCGTCGGCGCCCGCGGTCAGCAC
>JALYGZ010000141.1 GCA_030776845.1 Actinomycetota bacterium | reverse complement strand
GGCGGGAGCCGGTGGACGTGCGGGTCCGGGGCCGCCCCGGCGCCGCACGGGTCGCCGTGGGCGACGCCGCGCCGGTGGACGCGGCGGTCCAGGACGACGGGGGGACGCTGCTGGTGACGCTTGCGGGTCTGAGCCGCCGCTACCGGCGCGCGAGCGACGGCGGCACCCTGTGGCTGGCGCGCGACGGCCGCGTCTGGTCCTTGCGCGAGGAGGGCGCGCTGGAGGCGGCCCGCCACGACGTCGCCGGGCCTCCGGTGGGCCGGCTGCTGTCGCCCATGCCGGGCACGGTGACCGTCGTCGGCGTCGAGAAGGGCCAGGCCGTGACCGCTGGCCAGACCCTGCTCGTCGTCGAGGCCATGAAGATGGAGCACGCGATCACCGCCCCGGCCGACGGGGTGGTCGAGGAGCTGGCCGTGCGCCCCGGCGACCCGGTGGCGCTTCAGCAGACCCTGGTGGTCCTGCGCGCCGGGGAGCAGTAGCGGTGGTCCGCCCGCAGCGCTTCTCCCTGCCGGGGCTGCCCGAGCGGGTCACCGTCCACGAGGTGGGGCCCCGGGACGGGCTGCAGAACGAGGAGGCCACCGTGCCCACGGCCGTCAAGGCCGAGTTCGTGCGCCGTCTCGTCGACGCGGGCCTGCCGGTCGTCGAGCTGACCAGCTTCGTGCGGCCCGACCTGGTGCCGCAGCTGGCCGACGCCGAGGAGCTCGTCGAGGCCGTCGACCCGACGCCCGGTGTGCGCCACCCCGTCCTCGTGCCGAACCTGCGCGGCCTGGAGCGGGCCCTGGCCCACGGCGTCCGGGAGGTGGCGGTGTTCGCCAGCGCCACCGAGTCCTTCGCCAGGCGCAACCTGGGCCGCGGGGTCGACGAGTCCCTGGCCATGTTCGCCCCCGTCGTCCAGCGGGCCAGGTCCGAGGGCGTCGGCGTGCGGGCGTACGTGTCGATGTGCTTCGGCGACCCCTGGGAGGGCGCCGTGGAGATCGGCCGGGTCGTGGACGTCGGGCGGCGCCTGGTCGACCTCGGCTGTGAGCAGCTGAGCCTGGGCGACACGATCGGGGTAGGCACGCCCGGCCACGTCGTCGCGCTGCTCGACGTGCTGGCCGCCGCCGGCGTCGGCGCGGATCGGCTGGGCGTGCACTTCCACGACACCTACGGGCAGGCGCTGGCCAACACCGTGGCCGCCCTGCAGTGGGGCGTGACCGTCGTGGATGCCTCCGCCGGCGGCCTCGGTGGGTGCCCGTTCGCCCGCAGCGCCACCGGGAACCTGGCGACCGAGGACCTCGTGTGGCTGCTGGAGGGACTGGGCGTGGCGACCGGCATCGACCTCGACCGCCTCCTCGAGACCAGCGTGTGGATGGCCGGCCAGCTGGGCCGCCCCAGCCCCTCTCGCGTGGTGCGCGCCCTGTCCGGCTGACCCTCCACAGTCCCGAGCCGGTGGCGGCAGCTTTCGGCCGACCGCACCGGCATGGTCGGCGCATGACCCCACCGTGGTCCCGACTTCTAGAGCTCTCCGCCTCTCAGCACGGCGTGCTGCACCGGCGACAGGCCGAGGCGCTGGGCGTCCCCGGGCGCACGCTCAGCGCGTGGGCCGAGCAGCGCGGATGGCGACGCCTGCAGCGCGCCGTCTACGCGCCTCCAGGCAGCCCCGACACCTTCGAGCGTCGGGTCTGCGCCGCTCTGCTGGCCGCGGGTCGCCGCGTGCTCGCGTCCCGCTCGACCGCCGCCCCCTGTGGCGGCTGACCGAGTTCTGCCCACCGACCGTCGAGCTCGTCGTTCCGGTCGGACGGAGCGTGCCTCGCCTGACCGGCGTCGCGGTCACCCGCTCCCGCACCCTCCTGCGGACCGACGCCGCGTGGGACGACGGGTTGGCGGTCACCAGCGTGGGGCCGCACCATCTGCGACCTCGCCGCCACGCTGGACGAGGGTGAGCTGCGCGAACTGGTGGCGGTCGCAGTCCAGCGCCGAACCACGACGCTCGGTGCCGTCGGCGCCCGGCTGCGCCGGCTGTCCTCGCCGAGAGGGGGTGGCGGCTGCGAACGGTCCTGCTCGAGCTGCAGGGTGACCGCACGGACTCAACGCTCGAGCGGCGGGTCCGCAGACTGCTGTGCGACCGGGGTGTGCCGCCCATCCGGGCATCTTTCCCGTTCAGCACCGGGGCCAGGTGATCGCGCGGATCGACATCGCCTACCCGGCACACCGGGTGGGAATCGAGGTCGACGGCCACGCCTTCCACGCGACACCGGAACAGCTGCGGGCCGACCACGCGCGGGCGAACAAGCTGGCGGCGGGCTGGATGGACGGTGCTGCGAGTGGGCCACGAGCAGCTGAACCGCGACGCGCTGGCGTTCGTTGACCATGTCCGGGCCCTTGTGCACAACACCGGCTGAATGCTGCCGTAGATGCGCACGGCTCCACCCGGCTGCGGGCGCTTGTGCCGATGTGCGGCACTATGCGGCCGCAGATAGGCACGCGGCCGATCGTGAGGACCACAGATGGCGCTGTCGTTCGCGCTCAGCGAGAAGCAGGAGCAGCTTCGAGGGACTGTGCGGCGCTTCGCCACCGAGGAGGTCGGCCCGCGGGCGCGGGACCTGAACACCGCCGGCGAGTTCCCCCTGGACCTGGTTCACCGCATGGGCGAGCTGGGGCTGCTGGGGCTGCCGTTCCCGCCCGAGGACGGGGGCGCCGGGGCGGACCTGTTGACCTTCTGCCTGGCGGTCGAGGAGGTGGGCCGGGTCGACCAGTCGCTGGGCATCACGCTGGAGTCGGCCGTCATCCTCGGGGGGATGCCGCTGGTGCGCTTCGGCACCGAGGAGCAGAAGCGGCGCTGGCTGCCGCCGCTGGTGCGCGGAGAGCGGGTCGCCGGGTTCGGCCTGACCGAGCCGACCGGCGGGACCGACGCCGCCGGCCTGCGCACGCGCGCCACCCTCGACGGCGACGAGTGGGTCATCGACGGAGGCAAGGCCTTCATCGGCAACGCCGGCACGCCGGTCACGTCGCACGTGGTGATCACCGCGATCACCGGGGAGCGGGACGGCCGGCACGAGATCACCAACCTCCTGGTCCCGGCCGGCGCCCCCGGCTTCGTCGCCCACGAGCGCAACCGGCTGGTCGGCTGGCACGCCATCGACAACCGGCACCTGACCTTCGACGGATGCCGGGTCCCGGTGGGCAACCAGCTGGGCCAGCGGGGGCAGGGGCTGGCGAACTTCCTGTCCGTCCTCGACCAGGGGCGGGTCGCGATCGCCGCGCTGGCGGTGGGGCTGATCCAAGGCTGCCTCGACGAGTGCGTCGCCTACGCCGCCCGACGGCACGCCTTCGGCTCGCCGATCGGCGCCCACCAGGCGATCGCCTTCAAGATCGCCGACCTGCAGGTCGCCGCCCAGACGGCCCGGGACGCCACGTGGCGCGCCGCCTGGCTGCACGACCAGCGCCGCCCGTACCGCCGCGAGGCCAGCGTCGCCAAGCTGTACGCCACCGAGGGAGCCGTGACGGCCGCCCGCGAGGCGTGCCAGGTCTTCGGCGGCCTCGGCTTCACGACCGACCAGCCCGTCGGCCGCTTCTACCAGGACGCCAAGGTGCTCGAGGTCGGCGAGGGCACCAGCGAGGTGCAGCGTCTGCTGATCGCCCGGGCGCTGGGCCTGCCCGAGCCGCGCTGACCGCGCCGTCAGTCGCCGAGCTCGGTGGGGCGCACCGGGACCGAGCGCACACCGCCGTCGCGGAACACGCGCACCGGGACCGGCCGGCCGATGCGCTCGGCGCTCATGAGCCGCTGCAGGTCGCCGACGTCCCCCACCGGTTCCTCGCCGACGCCCAGGATGATGTCCTCGGCGCGCAGGCCGGCGGTCGCCGCGGGGCTGCCGGGAACCACTGACAGCACCTCGATGCCGTGCTGGCGGCCGGTCGCGCGGACCGCCTTGGGCGGCAGGGGCCGTGACCCGCCAGCGATGCCAAGGTAGGCGCGCCGGACCCGCCCGTCGCGCATGAGCGCGCCGATGATCGAGCGCGACGCCTCGTTGATCGGCACCGCCAGCCCGAGCCCCTGCCCCAGACCGGGACCGACCACCGCGGTGTTGATCCCCACCACGCGCCCCGCACTGTCAGCCAGGGCCCCGCCGGAGTTGCCCGGGTGCAGCGCCGCGTCGGTCTGGATGACGTTCTCCACCAGGCGCGCGGCGCGGCTCGAGCCGGCGGCGAAGGATCGGCCCAGGGCGCTGACCACCCCGGCGCTGACCGATCCGGCGAAGCCCAGCGGGTTGCCGACGGCCACGACGAGCTGGCCCACCCGCAGCCCGTCGGCGTCGCCGAGCTCGGCCGCGTCCAGCCCGCCGCCCGCGACGCGGACCACGGTCAGGTCC
>JALYGZ010000140.1 GCA_030776845.1 Actinomycetota bacterium | reverse complement strand
CCGTGGCGTTCGCCGCGGTCGCCGTCGGCGCGTTCCGCCGCCGGCCGTGGGCGTGGGCCGCCGGGGTGGCCCTCAACGGGCTCGCCCTCACCAGCGCCGTGATGCCCTTCCGGGGCCCGCCCAGCGCCCTGGCCGCCGCGGTCACATTGGCCGCGCTGGGGCTGCTGGCCTCCCGGCCGGGCCGGGAGGCCCTGCGTCCGGCGCCCTGACCGGTCGCCTACTCGATGAAGCCCTGGTCCTGCAGGTACTCGGTGGCGACCTGCTCCTCCAGCTTGCCGTCGACGTCGACCTCGGCGTTCATGTTGGTCATCGTCTCCTGATCCAACGGCTCACCGATCTCGCCGAACATCGGAGCGATGTCGGGGTTCTGGTCGTTGAACTTCTTCTTCATCGTCAGCGACGTCAGGTAGCTGAGGAAGAAGTTCTTGTCGTCCTCGACGAGCTTCAGGTTGAACGCGGCGATGCGTCCGTCGGTCGTGAAAACCTCGCCGAAGTTGCACGGCTTGCCCTTACGCGTGGAGGTGTAGATGACCCCGAAGTCCATCTGGGTCGTCTTGTCGCGGGGCCAGGTGAACCCGTACTCCTCCTCCAGGCCGGGCAGTCCGTCGTTGCGCGTCCCGAAGGTGGGGTCCATGCACAGGGTCGCGTCCTCGGGCCGCTGCTCGATGAACTCCGGGAAGTCGGAGATCTTCTCGATGCCCAGCTCGTCGGAGGCCTCCTGGCGGTAGGCGATGCCGTAGGTGTCGTCGAACGACGCCGGGGGCGCCCAGTAGATGTTGTTCTTCTCCAGGTCCTCCTCGGAGACCATCTGCCAGAACTCCTTCGGGGGCACCCCCTCCGGCGCGGTGTCGTGGCCCAGGTAGTTGATCCACGTGGTGCCCGAGTACTCCCAGGTCACGTCGATCTGGTCGGCCTCCAGCGCCTCGCGGGCGCCGGCGGGGCTGGGCAGGTTGGGCGTGTACTTGACCGTGGCGCCGGTCTCCTCCAGGGCGATCTTGGTGAGCTCGCCCAGCAGCAGCATCTCGGTGAAGTCCTTGGTGCCCACGCGCACGTTCAGGCCCGAGAAGTCGTACTTGTCGGCCAGCAGCTCCCCGGAGCCGCCGCCGCCGTCCTCGCCCGACGAGCCGCCGGACCCGCCGCACGCCACGGCGAGCAGCGCGAGGGCGGCGAGCAGGGCGAGCAGCCGGGCCCGCGTTCGGTGTCGGTCCATGGTCGTGTTCCTCTCGTCGGGTGGGAGGAGGCGGCCTACAGCCCCCTGGGTCGCAGCGTCTGCTCAGCGATGCCGCCCAGCCAGTCGGCCAACAGCGCCATGGCGGCGGCCAGCACGCTGCCGGTGATGACGATGAGCGACCGGCTGAAGCCGAAGCCGGTCAGGATGATCTCCCCCAGCCCGCCTCCGCCGATGAAGGCCGCAAGGGGGGCGGTGGAGATGATGAGCACGAGCGCGGTCCGGACCCCCGTGGCCAGGATCGGCACGCTAAGCGGCAGCTCGATCCGTCTCAGGATCTCGCCGCGGCTCATGCCCATTCCCCGCGCGGCCTTGATGATGTCCGGATCGACCTGCTGCAGGCCGACCATCGTGCCGCGCAGGACGGGCAGCAGGGCGTAGATGGCCAGCCCGACGATCGCCGCCCGTGCCCCGTTGTCCTCCAGGACGACGAGGTAGACGACGACGAGCGTGCCGATCGAGGGCACGCCCTGGCCGATGTTGGCCGCGGCCACCGCGAAGGGGGTGACGCGCCGGGCCCAGGGGCGGGTCAGCGCGATGCCCAGGGGGATGGCGACGGCCAGGACGATGAACGTGGCCCACAGCGACAGCCGCAGGTGCTGCACCAGGGAGGTCTGGATGAACCCGGCGTTGAGCCGCCCCTGCTCCAGCCTGTCGAGCTCCTGCCCCTGCACGTACAGGTACAGGGCCGCCAGGCTGACCGCGACGAACAGCGGCGTGGCCGAGTAGCGGGCGACACGGCGCAGGCCCGTCCCCCGCGGCGTCTCGCGGGTCGGGGCGAGGACGGCGGCGGTCTCCCGAATCCGCTCGGAGACCGCGGTTTCACTCATGCCCGGGCTTCCTGATCCTGCACCGCGCGCGCCTCGTCGCGCATGTCGCGGATCGCCTCCTGCAGGACCGCCTGGTCCAGCGTGCCGACGTACGCGTCGTCGTCCACCACGACGGCCACGCCGGTGTCGGAGATGAGCATCTCCTGCAGCGCGTCGCGCAGCGTCACCTTCGGGTCGACCAGCCCCCGGACGGGCACACCGGCGCCCGCAAGCCGGGTGCCGCCGTCGAGGTGCTTGCGGCCCACCCAGCGCCGGGGGTGACGGCGGTCGTCGAGCACCAGCACCCAGTCGCTGCCGGCGTCGTCCATGAGGCGCCGGGCCTCGTCGTGCGGCGTCTCGCCGGTCGCCGTCGGCCAGTCCGTCGACGGCTCGACATCGCCGATGCGCGCCAGCTGCAGCCGCTTGAGGACGACGCCGGACCCGAGGAAGTCGGCGACGAAGTCGTCGGCCGGGTTGGACAGGATGTGCTCGGGGGTGTCGTACTGGGCCAGCTCGGAGCCGACCCGCAAGATGGCGATGCGGTCGCCCATCTTGATCGCCTCGTCGATGTCGTGCGTGACGAACACGATCGTCTTGCGAATCTCCTCCTGCAGGCGCAGGAACTCGTTCTGCAGGCGCTCCCGGGTGATCGGGTCGACGGCACCGAACGGCTCGTCCATCAACAGCACGGGCGGGTCGGCGCCCATCGCCCGCGCCACGCCGATGCGCTGGCGCTGGCCACCCGACAGCTGCTTGGGGTAGCGGTCGCGGTACTGTGACGGCTCCAGGCCGACGAGCTCGAGCAGCTCGTCCACGCGGGCGTGGACCTTGTCGTCGGACCACTTCAGCAGCCGCGGCACAGTGGCGATGTTGTCGAAGATCGTGCGGTGGGGAAACAGCCCGATCTGCTGGATCACGTAGCCCATGCGGCGTCGCAGCTGGTCGGGGTCGGTCGCGGTGACGTCCTCGCCCTCCAGGAAGATGCGCCCCGACGTCGGCTCGACCAGACGGTTGATCATCTCCATGGTCGTCGTCTTGCCGCACCCGGACGGCCCCACGAGGATGACGATCTCGCCCTCGGGCACCTCCAGCGACAGTTCCCGCACGGCCGGCTCGGCCTGCTGGGGGAACTGCTTGCTGAGCGTCTCCAGGCGGATCATCGCCTCGCCCGGGGCCCCGCCGTCGCGCCCCTGTCCGTTCGTCCCAGCGGTCGCGGTCATCGCATGCCCTTCGGTGTGGTGAGCCGTCCGACGAGTGCCAGCAGCGCGTCCAGAGTCAGCGCGACGAGGATGACCCCTACCGTGCCGACCACCGCCTGGGCGGTCGCCAGTGGGGTCCCGATGCGCGACAGGCCGCTGAAGATCTCCGCGCCCAGGCCCGGGCCGTTGACGTAGGAGGAGATCGCGGCGACGCCGCAGATGATGACGGTGGAGACGCGGATGCCGGACAGGATCACCGGCCACGCCAGCGGCAGCTCGATGCGCAGCAGGCGCTCGAGACGGCCCATGCCCATGCCGGCGGCGGACTTGACGATGGCGGGGTCGACCTCGCGCAGGCCGGTGACCGTGTTGCGCAGGATCGGCAGCAGTGCGTACAGGGTCAGCACCAGCATCGGCGTCACGAAGCCGAAGCCGGTGATGTAGATCAGGAACCCGAAGTAGGCCAGGGCGGGCACCACGAACAGCACGTTCGTGGCGTTCAGGACCGCCTCGTAGGCATGACGGCGGTGGTACACGAGGCAGGCGACGGCCACACCCAGCACGCTGGCCAGCGCCACCGACACCACGACGACGAGCGCGTGCTCCCACGTCAGCGCGAGCAGCGCGGGCCACCGGTAGGAGACGTAGGAGATCACGGCTACGGAGCTCCGGCGCTGACCATCGGCACCCTTCGTCCGGACCGCTGGGGACCGGGGCCGGATGGAGCCGTTCCTCGGCTCCGGGCCCGGGCGGTCCGGCATGGCCACCCGCACGGGCTCACGCGGCCGCAACCCCAGTTGTCAGAGTAGCAAGCTTTCGGGGCCGTGGCACGTGTCGTCGGCCCCCCGGACGGGCGGGCACGGGGGGTCACGGGGGGTCGACGGTCGGGGCGGCGGGTCAGGGAGCGCAGGAGCCGCACGGCCCCAGCCCGCGGCGCTCGGCCCCCTCGCGGCCGACTTCTACGACCAGCCGGAGCTGGTGGCGATCATGCC
>JALYGZ010000139.1 GCA_030776845.1 Actinomycetota bacterium | reverse complement strand
CACCGTCAACGAGAGCGGGAGGCACACCATGAGCGATGTGCAGTGGTCCCTGTCCGGCGACTACCTGGAGGCGTGCAGCTGCGACGCCGGCTGCCCGTGCAAGTTCGGCGCCAGTCCCACGAAGGGGCACTGCCAGGGGGTGATCGGCTTCCGGATCTCCGAGGGCATCTACGGCGACGTGGACCTGTCCGGCCTGGGGCTGGCGCTGATGTTGATGGCCCCCGGGGCCCCATGGGAGGGAGGCCTGACCGTGACCGCCTACCTCGATGAGCGGGCGACCGACGAGCAGCAGCAGGCCTTGGGGGAGATCGTGTCGGGCAACGCCGGCGGGTTCTGGGCCGTGCTGCCCTCGCTCATCGCCGACAACAAGGGGGTCAAGACCGGCGCGCTGCGCATGGAGACCTCCGGGAAGCGCCGGACCTTCTCGATCCCCGGCGTTGTCGACGTGGTCAACGAGCCCCTCGTCAACCCCATGACCGGCGAGGAGCAGGAGGTCACGGTGGCGAACACGACCGACCCCTTCTGCCCCTCCGGGCGGGCCGGGCGCTCGGTGAAGGCGACGGTGACCGACCCCGACATCAGCTTCGACCACAGCGGGCAGCAGGGCTACATCGGCACCTTCTCCTGGGGAGGGCCATAGGGCCGCTGGGGGTCATGGTGACGGACAGGACGATCGGTGTGACGGACAGGACGATCGGTGCCCCGGGGGTCGGGGGCGACAGCCCCCGGGACACGCCCCGGATGACCTACCGGCTGCTGTCCCGTCAGATGACGGTTGCGGTGGTGGCCGTGCTGCTGGGGCTGGCTGCGGTGGCCTGGGCGTCCACCGTCGGCCGGGCCCTGTCCATGGGCGGCATGGTCTCGGGGCTGGCCCAGGTGGGCGGCGGCATGCCCGCCAGCACCGGGGGCCCGGTGTTCCTGGGCATGTGGCTCGTGATGATGGTGGCCATGATGTTCCCGGCGGTGGCGCCGATCGTCCTCGCGCACCGATCGGTGGTCATGCGGCGCGGCGACGGATCGTTGCCCACGGTGGCTTTCGTCGGCGGTTACCTCGTGGTGTGGACCGTGGCCGGCCTGCTCCCCCTGGCGGCCCTCCTCGGCATCTGGGAGATCTCGGCCGAGGCGGCCGGCGAGCGGTGGCTGGGCACCCTCGCCGGCGGCGTGCTCGTGGTGGCCGGCGCCTACCAGTTCACCGCCTGGAAGACGACCTGCCTCCGGGCGTGCCGAACGCCGATGTCATTCGTGCTGACCCACGACTGGGGAGGGGGGTCCCGCAGCGCGCTGCGGGCCGGGCTCTCCCACGGCCTGTTCTGCCTGGGCTGCTGCTGGGCGCTCACGAGCGTCATGCTCGTGGTGGGCCTGATGAATCTGATGTGGATGGCGGCGCTCACCCTGGTGTTCGTGGCCGAGAAGAACTGGCGGCGAGCCCTCGGGCTCACCCGGGTGGTGGGGACCGTGCTCGTGGCGCTGGGGGCCGCGGTGGTCGTCCAACCATCGATCCTGGGCGGGATCGGCTGAGCCGACCGGCGCACCGGCCGAACCACCAACGAGCGTGCGCGTCAGGCGTCGATGTTGTCCGCACGGCCGGCGTTGCCCTGGATCCACCGTCGCCGGTCGGCGGCCGACTCGCCCATCAGCAGACCGAAGACGTCGTCGGCCCGGGCCGCGTCGTCGATCGAGACCCGCAGCAGGGTGCGCCGGCCCGGGTCCATGGTGGTCTCCCACAGCTGCCCCGCGTCCATCTCGCCGAGCCCCTTGAAGCGCCCGATGTCGACGCCCGCCGGGTGGGCCGGGTCCGTCTTGAACGTCGTGCGCAGCAGGCGGTCGCGCTCCCGGTCGCTCATCGCGTAGACCGTCGTGGTGCCCCTGCGCAGGTGGTACAGCGGCGGCTGGGCGAGGTACAGGTGGCCCCCGTCGACGAGCTTGGGCATCAGCCGGTAGAAGAACGTCAGCAGCAGCGTCGTGATGTGCCCGCCGTCGACGTCGGCGTCGGCCATCGCGACGATCCTGTGGTAGCGCAGCCGGGAGTAGTCGAAGTCGTCGCCGACGCCCGTGCCGATCGCCTTGATCAGGCTCTGGATCTCGGAGTTGGCCAGTACCCGGCCCAGCTGGGCCTTCTCCACGTTGAGCACCTTGCCGCGGAGCGGCAGGACGGCCTGCGTCTGGCGGTCCCGGGCCATCTTCCCGGATCCGCCGGCCGAGTCGCCCTCCACGATGTACAGCTCGCAGTCGGCCGGGTTGCGGCTGGAGCAGTCGGCGAGCTTGCCGGGCAGCCCCGCCGAGCCGGCGTCGAGCAGGCCCTTGCGGCGCGTCAGGTCGCGGGCGTGGCGCGCCGCCTCCCGCGCCCTGGCGGCCACCTGGGCCCGGCGGGCGATCCGCCGGCCCAGGGCCGGGTTGGCGTCCAGCCAGTCGCCGAGGCCGTCGTTGACGCAGCGCTCGACGTAGCGCCGCATGACCGCGCTGCCCAGCTTGCCCTTGGTCTGCCCCTCGAACTGCGGGTCCGGCATCTTTACGCTGACGACGGCGACCATGCCCTCGCGCAGGTCGTCGCCGGTGAGCGCCGGGTCGGACCTGCGGAAGGCGTTGTTGGCCTGCCCCCAGGCGTTGACCGTGCGGGTGATCGCCTTGCGGAAGCCCTCCTCGTGCGCCCCGCCGTCGACCGTGCGGATGACGTTGACGTAGCTGCGCACGCGCGACTCGAAGCCGCCGGCGAGCCAGTTGACCGCGATGTCGCACGCCAGGGCCCGGCCCTCGAAGGTCTCGGCCCTGCTGACCGTCACGGGCTTGGCCAGCAGCGCGTCCTCGCCGTCGAGCAGGCCGCGGACGAAGTCGGCCAGGCCGAGGCGGTACTGCCAGCGCTCGGAGCGCCCGGTGCGCTCGTCGGTGAACTCGATGCGCAGGCCGGGGTTGAGCAGGCACGTCTCCCGCAGGCGCCCGGCGACCTCGTCGGCGTCCACCTCGACGGTGTCGAGCACCTCGGGGTCGGGCCAGAAGCGCACCAGCGTGCCGCTGCGCCGGCACCTGCCGACCCTTCGCAGGGCGGCCGTGCGCCTGCCGCGCGAGAACGCCATCGCGTGCCGCCAGCCGTCGCGGGCCACCTCGACCTCGGTGCGTGCCGACAGCGCGTTGACGACCGAAAGCCCCACGCCGTGCAGCCCGCCGGACACCGCGTAGGCCTGCTGATCGAACTTGCCGCCGGCGTGCAGCGTGGTCATGACGACCTCGACCGCCGGCTTGCGCTCGCGCGGGTGGGGCTCGACGGGGATGCCCCGCCCGTCGTCGCGCACGGCCACACCGCCGTCGGCCAGCAGCGTGACCGCGATGACGCCGGCGTGCCCGGCCAGGTGCTCGTCGACCGCGTTGTCCACCACCTCCCACACGAGGTGGTGCAGCCCCCCGGAGTCGGTGGAGCCGATGTACATCCCGGGGCGCTTGCGCACGGCCCGCATGCCCTCGAGGACGGTGATCGACTTGGCGGTGTAGCTCACTGGTGGCGGGCTCCCCTGCCGCCCGGCGGGCGGGTGTCAGGCCCATTCTGCACACGGCGGGGACGCCACCATTGCAGGCGCGTCGCCGGTGGACCCTACGGGCAGTCGCGGACCACGTCGCCGGGATCCGTCCGCGAACAGCGGTCCACGCCGTGGCCCCCGTCGACCACGTCGTCGGGCATCCCGTCGCGGGTGTCGACGTAGTCGGCCCCCGCGCCGGCCCGGCCGACGTCGGCACCGCCCCGGTAGTACATAACGAGCCGGTCGTTGTCCGGGCCGCCGACGTGCACGTCGTTGCCGGCGCCGCCCAGCAGGTAATCTCGGCCCACGCCCCCGCGCAACGTGTCGTCGCCGGACTCCGCGAGCAGCACGTCACCTCCAAGTGCTCCCACCAGCCGGTCGTCGCCCCGCGCACCGCGCAGAAGGTCCCTCCCGCGCCCGCCGGCCAGGGCGTCGTGCCCGCCGTTGCCGTGCAGCCGATCTTCGCCCCTGCCCCCGCACACGAGGTCGGAGCCGCCGCGACCCCGCACGACGTCGTCGCCCCCGAGGGCCGCGATCGTGTCCGCGGCCGGCGTGCCCCGCAGCAGCTCGCCACGCGCGCTGCCCACGAC
>JALYGZ010000138.1 GCA_030776845.1 Actinomycetota bacterium | reverse complement strand
CCGGGGGGCGCCGCCGCGTTCACCGAGGCCGCCATGCTGCGCCCTGTGCGGCCGCGGCCGGAGCACGGCTGGCGCCGGGGGGTGTACGAGCTGACCGGGGGACACGTCAACCTGGGCCCGTCGCGTCGCGAGCAGCGGGACCACGCCACCCTGTCGCGGGTCACCGCGTCGACCGGCGGCTGCCAGCGGGTGGCCGTGCTGTCGCGCAAGGGCGGGGTCGGCAAGACGACCACGACCCTGATGCTGGGTCACACGTTCGCGTCCCTGCGTGGGGACCGGGTCGTGGCGCTGGACGGCAACCCCGACGCCGGCAGCCTCGCCTACCGGGTGCCCCGGGACAGCGACGCGACGATCGGGGACCTGCTCGACGACCGGGCGCGCGTCAGCGGCTACCCCGACGTCCGGCGCTACACGTCGCAGGCCCCGTCGCGGCTGGAGGTCGTCGCCTCCGACGACAACCCGCGCATCACCGACGGTCTCGGCCGCGACGACCACGAGGAGGCCCTGCAGCTGCTGGCCGTGCACTACAACCTCGTGCTGGTCGATACGGGCACCGGCATCCTGCACTCGGCCACGCGCGGCATCCTCGACGCCGCCGACGGGCTCGTCGTCGTCGTCGCCCCGTCCCTGGACGGCGCGCGCGCCGCCGCCCAGACCCTGGACTGGCTCGACCAGCACGGCTACGCGTTCCTCACCCGCCAAGCGGTGGCGGCCGTCAACCGGGTCGGGCCGACCCGGCGGGTGCAGCTGGACCGCGTCGAGCGCCATTTCGCCGACCGCTGCCGCGCCGTCGTGCGCATCCCCGAGGACCAGCGCATGCACGACGGGGCACAGGTGTCGCTGGACGACCTGCGCCCACGGACCAGGACCGCCTACGTGGAACTGGCCGCCGCCGTCGCCGACGGGTTCTCGCCGGCCAGCCAGGGAGCGCCATGAACACCCTCGCCGTCGTCGCACTCTCCGCCTTCGACATCTCACCCGACCCCGACGCGCTTCCGCTGACCGAGACGCTGGTCGAGCTGGGCGGCGGCGTGGCCTTCTACGTCCTGCTCGCGTGCGTGGTCGGCACCCTGGTGTCCATCGGGGTGTGGGTCACCGGTCAGGCGCTGAGCAACCCCCGCCTGGCCAGCTACGGCAAGGTCGGCGTCTTCTCCGGCATCGCCCTCGGTGGCCTCACCGCCATCGCCCCGGCGCTGGTGGAGTTCGCGTTCAACGTCTTCCAGGGCGCGATCTGACCCGATGCCCGGCTCCGGTGGCCTTTGCGACCACCTGGCCGGCGCGGCTCGGGTCACCTGCGAGGTGGCCGAGCGCGCGGACCCGGGCCGTGTGGGCTCGGATGTGGCCGGCGGTCTGGCCCGCGGGGCGGCGGGAGGCGCCGCCGAGGGGCTGACGGCCTGGGCCGCCGACGGGGCCGTCTGGCTCATCGGGCGCGTCGCCGACCTGCTGGACACGTCGACGGTCCCGGCGGTCGGGACCGGCTGGTTCGCCGAGCGCTACGAGACGATGGCGGGCATGGCCCTGCTCTTCCTGGTCCCGCTGCTCATGGTCTCCTTCGTGGGGGCGGCGGTGCGCCTGGACGCCGGGCGCGCGGCCAGGGCCCTGTTCGTCCACGCGCCGCTGGCCATCGCCGGGATGTTCGTGGCCGTGCAGCTGACCGCCGTGCTGCTCGACGTCAGCGACCGCGCGTCGGCGTTCCTGGCCCGTGACCTGGCCGGGGACGGGGGGCGCTTCCTCGACCAGGCGGCGGCCGGCGTCGGGGAGATGGCCGGCGTGGCCGGCCTGGGGCTGGGAAGCTTCTTCGCCGCGGCCGGCGCCGCCTTCGCCGCCTTCGTGCTGTGGGTGGAGCTGACCATCCGCGCGCGCGGCATCGAGATCGCCGTGCTGTTCCTGCCCCTGGGGTTCACCGCGCTGGTCTGGCCGGCGACCCACCGCTGGTGTGCGCGCCTGGTGCGCACGCTGGCGGCGCTGATCCTGGCCAAGCCGGTGATCGTGGCGATCATCGCGCTGGCCGGCGCGGCGCTCGGCGCCGCCGTGGGGG
>JALYGZ010000137.1 GCA_030776845.1 Actinomycetota bacterium | reverse complement strand
GCTCACGCCGGCGCCCGCTGCGGCTGCAGCGCGTCGCGGACGAGCTCGGCGATGTGACGGGTCCGCGCGCCCTCGCCGGTGACGTCCGCCCGGGCCTGCAGGTGCAGCAGGCAGCCGGAGTCGGCCGACACCAGTTCCCGGGCGCCGGTCCGGGCCGCCTGGCGCAGCTTGGCGCTGCCCATGGCCCCTGACACCTCGCCCAGCTTGGCCGAGAAGGTCCCGCCGAAGCCGCAGCAGGTGTCCGGATCAGCCATCTCCACCAGGCGCAGGCCGTCGATGCGCGACAGCACCGTGCGCGGGGCCGTGTCCTCCCCCAGGCTGCGCAGCATGTGGCACGAGTCGTGGTAGGTGACGGTCGTGTCGAGCCGCAACGGCAGGTCGACGCCGAAGGCGGCGACGAACTGGCTGAACTCCCAGGTGCGCTCGGCCACCGCGCGGGCCCGGTCCCGCCAGCCCCCGGTCAGGATGCGCGGGTAGTGGTGGTGAACCGTCGCCACGCACGAGCCGGACGGCCCCACGACCGCCCCGTAGGGCTCGAACAGGCGCACCCAGCGGTGGGCGAGCGACCGGGCCTCGCGCGGGTAGCCGGAGTTCAGCGCCGGCTGTCCGCAGCAGGTCTGGGCCGCGGGGACGACCACCCGCACCCCGAGCCGCTCGAGAACCTCGACCGCGGCCCGCGCCGGTCCCGGCGACGCGAAGTCGGCGACGCACGTGGCGAACAGCGCGACGGTGGTCGGCCGCCGCCTCGCCCCCCGCTTGCCCACTGCCGTCCTCCCGCGCCCACCATGCCGGCCCCTGCCCGCCCGGACGCACGCTAGGTGACCGCCCCCCGCCCGGCAAGCGGCCGTGGGCGGCACGGCTCGCGCGCTCCGCGCCCGGGCTGAGAGGATGCCGTCATGCTCGACGTCGGGGCGCTGCGCGCCCGCTTCCCCGCGCTGGCCGCCGGCGGCGACGGACCCCGCGTCGTCCACGCCGACGCCCCCGGCGGCACCCAGGTCCCCGAGGCCGTCATCACGGCGATGGCCGACTACCTGCGCCGCTGCAACGCCAACCAGCACGGGCCGTTCGAGCGGTCCCGGCGCACCGACGCCCTGTGCGCCGGGGTGCGCGAGCAGGTCGCGTCGCTGGTGGGCGGCGACGCCGGGGGCGTCGTGTTCGGCCCCAACATGACGTCGCTGACGTTCCACTTCTCCCGCGCGCTCACGGCTCACGTCGGCCGGGGCGACGAGGTGGTCTGCACCCGGCTGGACCACGACGCCAACGTCAGCCCGTGGCTGGCCCTGGCCGAGCGCGCCGGGGCCGTCGTGCGCTGGGTGCCGCTGGCCGCCGACGGGACCCTGGTCACCGCGGCGCTGGACGAGATCGTCACGGCGCGCACCCGGCTCGTGGCCTTCCCGCGCGCGTCGAACGCGCTCGGCACCCTCGTCGAGCCCGGGCCCTTCGTGGCGGCCGCCCGCTCCGTGGGGGCGCTGACGTTCATGGACGCGGTCCACGCCGCCGCCCACGTGGCGCTGGAGCAGGCCGGCGACGGCGTGGACGTCCTGGTCTGCTCCCCGTACAAGTTCTTCGGCCCGCACGCGGGCATCCTGTCGGCCGACCCCGCGCTGCTCGGGTCGCTTCGACCCGACAAGGCCCGACCCGCTCCCGACGCCGGCCCGGAGCGCTGGCAGACGGGCACGGCGCCCTTCGAGGCGATCGCCGGTGTGGGCGCCGCCTGCGCCTACCTGGCAGAGGTGGGCATGGCGGCGATCCGCGAGCACGAGGTTTCGCTGTCGCGCCGCTTCCTCGACGGCCTCCGGCGCCTGCCGCACGTGCGCCTGCACGGCCCCGGGGACCCCGGCGGGCGGACGCCGACGTTCGCGGTCACCCTCGACGGCCATGATCCCGCAGCGGCCGCCGCACAGCTGGCGGCGCGGGGCGTGCACGGGTGGTCCGGCCACTACTACGCCGTCGAGCCCATGCGGGCGCTGGGCCTGCTGGACCACGGTGGCGCGGTGCGCATCGGCTTCGCCCACTACCACGGACCGGCCGACGTGGACCGGGTGCTCGAGACGCTGGCCGAGCTGCACCCGGCAGCGGCCCGCGGCTAGAAGGCGACCCGCGGGACCTCCGCCCCGCTGCCCCCGACCAGGAAGTCCAGGTCGGCGCCGCGGTCGGCCTGCAGGACGTGCTCGGTGTACAGGCGGGTGTAGCCCCGCTCGGTCGCGTGCGGCGGCGGCGTCCACTCCTGTCGCCGGCGCGCCAGCTCCTCGTCGGTGACCTCCATGTCCAGGGTCCTCGCGGGGATGTCCAGGCTGACCACGTCGCCGGTGCGCACCAGCGCCAGCGGCCCCCCGACGGCGGCCTCGGGGGCCGTGTGCAACACGACCGTCCCGTAGGAGGTGCCGCTCATGCGGGCGTCGGAGATGCGCACCATGTCCTCGACTCCCTCGCGCAGCAGCTTCGGGGGCAGCGCGAGGTTGCCGATCTCGGGCATCCCCGGGTAGCCCCTGGGGCCCGCGTAGCGGACGACGAGGACGGTGTCGTTGTCGACGTCGAGGTCCTCGTCGTCGATGCGCTCGTTGAACTCCTCGATCGTGTCGAACACCAGCGCCCGCCCACGATGGCGCGCCAGGTGCTCCGACACCGCCGAGCGCTTGATGATCGCCCCGTCCGGGCACAGGTTGCCGCGCAGCACCGCCGTGCCCGCCTCCTCGCGCAGGGGCTCGGACACCGTGCGGATGACGTCGGAGCCGTAGCGGGGGGCGTCGGCGACGTTCTCGCCGAGGGTGCGGCCGGTGACGGTCAGGGCGTCGGTGTGCAGCAGCTCGCCGAGCTCGCGGAGGACCGCCGGCAGCCCCCCGGAGTAGTAGAAGTCCTCCATCAGGTAGTCCCCGGACGGCATGAGGTCGACCAGCAGCGGCACGTCCTTGGCCAGGGTGTCGAAGTCGTCGAGGTCCAGAGGGATCTCCAGGCGGCCGGCGATGGCCAGCAGGTGCACGATCGCGTTCGTCGACCCGCCGATGGCGGCGTTGACCCGCACGGCGTTCTCGAACGACCGGCGGGTGACCACCCGCGACATGCGCAGGTCCTCGCGGACCATCTCGACGATGCGCTGGCCGGCCTGCTGGGCGGTCACATAGCGGCGCGCGTCCACGGCGGGGATGGCCGCCGAGCCCGGCAGCTGCAGGCCGAGGGCCTCGATCATGCAGGCCATGGTCGAGGCGGTGCCCATCGTCATGCAGTGGCCGTTGCTGCGGGACATGCACTGCTCGGCCGCGAGGAAGTCCTCCTGGCTCATCCGCCCCGCGCGCACGTCCTCGCTGAACTTCCACACGTGCGTGCCCGAGCCGATGTCGCCGCCTTTGAACTTGCCGTTCAGCATCGGCCCGCCGGTGACCATGAGGCTGGGCAGGTCCACGCTGGCCGCGCCCATCACCTGGGCCGGCGTGGTCTTGTCGCATCCCGCCAGCAGCACCGCGCCGTCGACGGGGTTGGCCCGCAGGGACTCCTCGACGTCCATGCTCATCAAGTTGCGGAACAGCATGGTCGACGGCCGCATGAGCGTCTCGCCCAGGGACATCGTGGGGAACTCCAGAGGGAACCCGCCGGCCTGCCAGACGCCGCGCTTGACCGACTCGGCCACCCGGCGCAGATGGGCGTTGCAGGGCGTCAGCTCCGACCAGCTGTTGGCGATGCCGATCACCGGCCGCCCGTCGAAGACCTCGGGGGAGAAGCCCTGGTTGCGCATCCACGAGCGGTGCGTGAAGCCGTTCTTGCCGGTCATCCCGAACCAGCCCGCGCTGCGGTGCCCGTCGCCTGCCTGTGCCATCAACTCCCCCTCCGTGCCGCACGGCGTCCGGCGGTTGTGAACCTAGTGAGGCCCGCGGAGCCCGGCAACGCCCTATCGGGCTCCACCGGTCCGGAGCGCTGCGACCGGCCGGCATACTGGGCCGATGCCCCCGGTCGCCGCCGGCCTCGTCGTCTTCTTCGCGTCCGCCGCCGTGCTGGTCCTGGAGATCCTGGCCGGGCGTCTGCTGGCCCCCTACGTGGGGGTCACCCTGCAGACGTACACAGGCATCATCGGCACCGTGCTGGCCGGCATCTCCCTGGGCAGCTGGTACGGCGGCAAGGTGGCGGACCGGATCGACCCCCGCCGCCTGCTCGGTCCCATCCTCGTCGCCGGCGGGGTCCTGTCGCTGCTGACCGGGCCGCTGGTGGCCCTGTTCGGGGCCGGCCTGGTCGGCGGCGGGCCCGTGGCGGTGGTGCTGCTCGCGTTCGTCGGCTTCTTCGCCCCCGCGGCCGTGCTCTCGGCGGTCACCCCCACGGTCGCCAAGCTGCAGCTGGACAGCCTGGGCGAGACCGGCTCGGTGGTGGGCCGGCTGTCGGCGCTCGGGGCGGCCGGCGCGATCGTCGGCACGTTCGTCACCGGCTTCCTGCTCGTCGCCGCGGCGCCGACGCGGCCGCTAATCGCAGGCGTCGGGCTGGCCCTGCTGGTGGCCGGCGCGGTGGTGTGGTGGCGGCTGCGGCGTCGGGTGGACCGGGCGCCCACCGGGGTCGCCCTGGTGGCGCTGCTGGCGGCGGGGCTGTCGCTGTCCGTCGCCGGCCCCTGCGACGCCGAGACCGTCTACTACTGCGCCCGGGTGGTGCGCGACGAGCAGAACCCCTCGGGCCGGGTGCTGTGGCTGGACACGCTGCGCCACAGCTACGTCGACCTGCGCGACCCCGAGCGCCTGGCGTTCAGCTACGCGCAGGTGTTCGGCGACGTGCTGTCGACGCTGAAGCCCCCGGGCACCCCGCTGGACGCGCTGCACATCGGCGGGGGCGGCTTCACCTTTCCCCGGTACCTGGCCCGCACCAGGCCCGGCTCGGACAGCGTCGTGCTGGAGCTGGACCCCGGCATCGTGGAGATCGCCCGCCGCGACCTGGGCCTGCGGACGGGCCCGCACCTGCGGGTGCGCGTCGGCGACGCCCGCGTCGGCGTGCGGCGCCAGCCCGACGACGCCTACGACCTGGTGATCGGCGACGCCTTCGGCGGCCTGGCGGTCCCCTGGCACCTGACGACGGTGGAGTTCCTGTCCCAGGTGCACCGCACGCTGCGGCCCGACGGCGTCTACCTGCTCAACCTCATCGACTACCCGCCGCTGGGCTTCGCGCGCGCCGAGGCGGCGACGCTGCGCCGGGTGTTCGACCACGTGGCGGTCGTGGCCCCCGACGCCCGGCTCCGGGGCCGCCTGGGGGGCAACTTCGTCCTCGTGGCCTCCGACGCCCCCATCGACACGGCCGGCATCCGGCGCGCGGGCGCCGCCCGGGGCGGCGACGAGCGGATCCTGTCGGGGGCGGCGCTGGACCGCTTCGCCGGGGGGGCGCCGGTCCTGACCGACGACTACGCGCCGGTGGACCAGCTGCTCACCGTGCCCTACTGACCCCCAACCCGGAGCTTGTCACCCCGGTTACCGCCGGGGTAACCGAAGTGACAAGCGTGGGGTCAGGTGGCCTCGAGGGTCTGCTCGCGCTGGGCCGCATGCTGGCCCTCGGCGATCTCCTCGACAACCTTGTCGCAGAAGGCCGGCAGGTCGTCGGGGGTGCGGCTGGTGACCAGTCCGGCATCGGTGACGACCTCGTCGTCGACCCACAGGGCGCCGGCGTTGCGCAGGTCGGTCTGCAGACTGGGGAACGACGTCAGCGTCCGGTCGCGCACGACCTCGGCCTCGATCAGCGTCCAGGGCGCGTGGCAGATCGCCCCGACGGGCTTGCCCTGCTCGAAGAACGTGCGGACGAACGCGACGGCGTCGTAGCTCATCCGCAGGACGTCGGGGTTGGCGACCCCGCCGGGCAGTACCAGCGCGTCGTACTCGTCGGCGCTGACCTGGTCGGTGGTCCGGTCGACGGGGAACGTGTCGCCCTTGTCGAGGTGGTGGAAGGCCTGGATCTCGCCGCCCTGGGTCGACACCAGGTGCACGGTGGCCCCGGCGTCGCGGACGGCGTTCCAGGGCTCGGTCAACTCGATCTGCTCGACACCTGCCGGCGCGGCGAGGAAGGCGACGGTCTTGCCGCTCAAGTCGTGTGCCATGTGTGCGCGGCTCCTCGCACTCAGAGAGAACCCCAGCCCCGGTACCCGGTGGGACACGGAGCGCAAACAGCCGGGGCCTACACGGTGCCGAAGCGGCGGGTGCGGCGCCGGTACTCGCGCACCGCCGCCTGCAGGTGAGTCCGGTCGAAGTCAGGCCAGCGGACGTCTGCGAACACCAGTTCGGCGTAGGCGGACTCCCACAGCAGGAAGTTCGACAGCCGGCGCTCGCCCGACGTGCGCACCAGCAGGTCGACGTCGGGCGCGTCCGGCTCGTACAGCCGTGCGCGCAGGGAGGCCTCGGTCACCCGGTCCGGGCGGAGCCGGCCCTCGGCGACGTCTCGTGCGACCCTGCGGGCCGCGTCGACGAGCTCGGAACGGCCGCCGTAGTTGAACGCGACCTGCAGCGTGAGCCGGCGGTGGTGCGCCGTGCGGCGCTCGGTGGACTCCATCATCCGCACCAGCCGGCCCGGAACCGGCCGGCCGCGGCGGCCGATGAAGCGCACCCGCACGCAGCGCTCGTCCAGGTCGTCGGCGCGGCGGAGCAGCAGGTCGCGGTTGAAGTTCATCAGGAAGCGCACCTCGCCGGGCGGCCGCCGCCAGTTCTCCGTGGAGAACGCGAACACGGTCAGGTAGCCCAGGCCCAGCTCCAGCGCCCCCTCCACGGTGTCGAACAGGGCCCGCTCCCCCGCCTCGTGCCCGGCGTTGCGCGGCAGCCCCCGCTCCCCCGCCCAGCGACCATTGCCGTCCATGATGATCCCCACGTGGACCGGCAGGCCCCCGGCGGTCACCGGGGAACCAACTCCCACGAGCGCAGTGGCCGGCCGAGGTGGTAGGCGAGGAAGCTGTGGGCCACGGCCCCGGCGGCCCGGCGGTCCCGCGCGTCGGTGCCGGCGGCGCCCCGGCCGGC
>JALYGZ010000136.1 GCA_030776845.1 Actinomycetota bacterium | reverse complement strand
GCCATGGTCAGCAGGGGCGGGCCGCAGTCGGCCGCGACGACGACCAGGCCGAGGCCGAGCACCCAGCGGTGGCCGTCGGGCAGGGAGCGCAGGACGATCAGGCTGGTCGCGCCCAACCCGACCATGAGACCGATGAGCACCGTGGACGACAGGCCCTCCACCACCCGCCGGCGCCGCCCGAACAACAGGACTAGCAGGCAGGCCAGCAGGAAGGCCCCCGCGGTGAAGGCGCCGACCGCGTCCCAGCCGGCCGCCGGCCGCAGGCCCGCGACGATCGGCAGCCCGACACCGCCGACCAGCGCGGCCGGCAGCACGGGCGGGGAGCCGGCGAGGGTGAGCAACCGCGCCAGGTCGACCAGGACGAGCGTGGCCACACCCACCACGAACAGCCAGAACACGTCGTCGCCGCGCAGGTCGGCGACGACCCCGGCGGTCGCCACGACCGCGCCCAGCACGACCCGCAGGGCGACGGAGGTCCTCGGCCGGGCCTCGGCCGAGCCGCCGCTGACCGGCGGCAGCAGGGCCACCTCGGCACCGTCGGGGACCGCCACGTCGGCGTCCCGGCTGACCGCGTCGCCGTCGACCAGGACCGTGCACAGGCCCAGCCGCTCGGCGAACATCGGCCCGTAACGCTCACGCAGCGCGTCCAGGATGACCGGCAGACGGCCCGGCGCGGCGGTGGTCTCGGCGTCTCCGGCCGCCTCCCGCAGCGCGGCGAACATGCGCACCCGTACCGGCATCCGCTGGCGTCCTCCTGCTCACCGCTCACCTTACGCCGCCCCCACCCAACCCGGAGTGTGTCGGATTCCTTTCGGTTACCGTGCGTCAGTCGACACACTCCGGGTGGGGGGCCAGCGGCCGGTACGTCGGCAGGTGGCCACGGCGGCGGCCAGCCGGTCGACGAACGCGCCGTTGAGGCCGTCCTCGGCGTGGCCGAAGCCGGCCGGCTCCAGCCACAGGGTGCACGGGCCCCCGGCCCCGTCGTACAGCCGCCGCGCATGCTCGGGGGCGAAGAAGTGGTCGTCGGCGCCGTGCACGAGCAGCAGGGGGCGGGGGGCGACGCGCCCGACCAGGTCGAGGGGTTCGTCAACGTCAGCCCAGGTCCGGGTGATGCGTACCCGTAGCGCGGCGCCGGCCAGCCCCCGGTACCAGCCGCGGGCGACGATGCGGGCCAGCGCCCGCGCCGCCCGGGTGTCGGACACGCCCCACACCGCCGGGACGCTGATGGCGCAGACGGCGTCGATGTCCACACCGGCGTCGCCGGCCGCGGCCCGCAGGACCGCGACGCCCCCCATCGACGCGCCGACGGCGACCACCCAGCGATGTCCCCGCTCGAGCAGCCACCGGGCGGCGGCGACGACGTCCAGCGCCTCGCGGTCACCGAGCGTGCAGACGCCCTCCGAGTCCCCGTGCCCACGCGGATCGACGGCCAGCACCGCCGCCTGGGCGGTCAGGCCCTCGGCCAGGCGCACGTACGCGGGTTTGCGCCGGTGCGCCCCGAACCCCGGCGCCACCACCACGGCGGGCACGGTCGCCGGGGGCCCGGCGGGGCCGGGCAGGAGGGAGGCGGCCAGGCGGACACCGTCGCCGGCACGCAGCATGAGGTCGCGGTGGGGCGCGGTGAACCCTGCGGTGAAGCCCCAGACGTCCAGAGCGCGGCGCAGCGGGGCGAGCCTGCCGCCGGTCACCGGCATCGCCCCATCCTCCGACCCGCAAAGCGCAGAATGCTAGCGTCACCCCTTACCCGTTCCCGTGGCGGGCCGCCGACAGGAGGAACCTGTGCACCTGCTGGTGCTGTCCGACCAGGCCGGCGGCGGCAAGCTGCTTCTGCCCGCGCTGGAGTTCCTGGACCACACCCTACAGAGCGCGCCCCTGACGCCGGGCTCGCTGATCTCCGTCTCCGACGTGGACCTGCTGCTCGTCGACGCCACCGGCGACCTCGCCGCCGCATCGCACCTGTGCCGCGCGGCCGCCGCCGGCGACCAGGACGCCCCCGTCGTGGTCGTGGTCGACGACGCCGCGCTCGCGGCGCTGAAGGCCACGTGGGGCTTCGACGACTGGCTGCTGCCCCGCGCCCAGCCGGCCGAGGTCGAGACCCGCCTGCGCCTGGCCGTCGAGCGGGCCCGCGGCCGACGTCGCGGTCACACGGCCACCGTCGGCGAGCTGAGCATCGACGAGGACACCTACGTCGTGCGGCTGCGCGGCAGGCCGCTGGACCTGACGTACCGCGAGTTCGAGCTGCTGAAGTACCTCGCCGGGAACCCCGGCCGGGTGTTCACCCGCGGGCAGCTGCTGCAGGAAGTGTGGGGATATGACTACTACGGGGGGACCCGCACGGTCGACGTCCACATCCGGCGGCTGCGCGCCAAGCTCGGTCCCGAGCACGAGCAGCTGATCGGCACCGTGCGCGGCGTGGGCTACAAGCTGCAGTCCGAGCCCTCCCCGGGTCCGCGCGGACGCCCCTGATCCGGGGTGGGCTCGACCCGCTGCTCGTAGCAGACGTCGACCTCACGGGTGGCGAAACCCTCGGCGTCATACAGCTCGACGGCGGGCCGGTCGGACACGTCGACGTACAGCACGACCCGGCGGCAACCCTTCCCGTGCAGGTGGCGCAGCCCGGTCCGCAGCAGCGCCCGCCCCAGCCCCAACCGCCGGGCGGGCGGGTCCACGGCCAGCACGTAGACCTCGCCGGTGAGCTCGGCGCCGTCGGTGACCTTGGTCCAGTGGAAGCCCAGCAGCCGGTCGCCGCGCCACGCCATGAGCAGCCCCGCGGGGTCGAACCAGGGCAGCGCCCGGCGCCGCTCCAACTCCGCGGGCTCCCAGCCGCCGTTCTCGGGGTGGCCGGCGAAGGCGGCGTTGTTGACCCGCAGGAACTCGGCGTCGTCGATCCCCGGCCGATGCGCACGCACGGTGACACCCTCGGGCATGGCCGGAGCCGGCGGCGGGGCGTCGAGGCGGCGGCCCATGAACGCCAGCTGGCGCTGCACCGACATGCCCAGCCGGGCCGCGAAGGTCCCCGACGGATCCGCGACCCGTCGCACCCACAGGTACAGGAGGCCGCCACTCTCGTCCGCCAGGGTCCGGCGGACCTCGGCGGCCAGCCGCTCGGCCAGCCCGCCGCCGCGGTGGTCGGGGTGGACCACGACCTCGCCCTGCGCGCGGGGGCCGGCGTCCCCCGGAGCCCAGCGCACGTGGGCGTAGCCGACGAGCCGGGCGCCGTCGTGGGCCAGCACGCCCGACCAGCCGGCGGACCCGGCCCGCAGCTGCGCCTGCTTGGGCTCGGGCAGGGGCGGTCGCCCGTCCGCCCGGCGCACCTCGTCGAGCAGGGCCCCGACCTCGTCCAGCCGGCGCTGGTCCAGAATGGGAAGCGACACGACCTCGGGCATGCCCGGCAGGTTAAGTTAAGCGGAACGAGAGCCTGCCCGGACCTCGCCCGCTCGCCGCACCGGACGGCCCCGGCTACACTCGGGGCCGCCGCCCTGGACCGGGTAGGCTCTGTGGTGCTGGGCCGTTAGCTCAACGGGTAGAGCTCCGGACTTTTAATCCGGCGGAGCGGGTTCGAGTCCTGCACGGCCTACCGGTGCCAGGACATCGACTCGCCAGGGAGCTGTGGAGCAGCTAGGAGTGCTCGTCACCCTGTCAAGGTGAAGGTCGCGGGTTCAAATCCCGTCAGCTCCGCCACCGCCCGGACTCGGCGAGATCCGGAGAGGTGCGCAACCCGGTCAGGTAGCTCAGTTGGTAGAGCGTCCGACTGAAAATCGGAAGGTCGGCGGTTCGACCCCGCCCCTGACCACCACAAATCCTCAGGTCAGCGCCCTATTGGTCTCCCCTTCCGCCTCGTCGCCCAGTTCCGATGCTGCCATAGTGCTGCCATTCGCCTCGCACCTTCGGCGCGGCCGATGGGGCGCCACGGCCCACTTCTAGGCCACCGCGTCCGGCGGGATCGAAATGTCAGGTAGCTCCGGTGGCTGGGCCGACGATGAGCAGCTCCGGCTCCGCATTAGGACGAGCGCGGCCACGCCCGTAGGCGGTCAGCCGGATCGAGCCGCTGTACCTAGGAGGGTCTAGCGAAACTCAAAGCTGCTGGTCAGGGGGCATGATGGCCGCTGAGCGGCGGAGTCTTACCCCACGATCGGGCCGGTTTTACCCCACGCTTTGTTCGTACGCCAGGGCATCCACGCTGTTCGACAGCCCGCAGTCGGCGCACCGAACCGTGTCGGTGTTCATGACTGTCCGCTGCCCAGCCGCCTCAACGACCGTTACGTCCGCTCGGAAGCATTGACTCTCACAGCGAGGGCAGACGAGTACGGCGTCCACCCCAACGTCGGCCCCATCGCCTGTCTCGTTCATGGATCCCTGCTGTTCGGAGGAAGACGCGCCCCGGCTCAGACGGCTCCGACCTGCCCGGAGCTGGGGGAGGTCTCGTGGAACAGTTGATCGAGCAGCTGTTGACCCTGCACCGCCCTGTTGCGGTCCTCCTCCTGCACCTGCCGGAAGAAGTCCGCCAGTTGCTCATGACCCTCACGCTGCGCGTCGTCGATGTACTGCTGATAGGAGTGCCCACCCTGCAATGCGTGGAATATGACGGACGTGAGGTTGTAGTAGGCGTCGCTGGCGCCTGCGTCGGCCATGGTGCCCCCTCGTTCCTGGTCGGTCCCATTGACTGACCGCAACTACCCGGCTGCCAGCGGTCGTACACCACAGCCGAGACCGCACCCTACCCGGATGCCCTACGATGCCGGGTATGGTGAGAGCCCGCCGGCACGACGAACGTCCACTGGTGGCCGGTCGTCGGCGGGTCAGGACCGAGGCGGGCGGGCGTGTCTGCGGGGATCTGGGCTGTGACACGGTGCTGTCCCGTTACAACCACAGCGGCCGGTGCGCGGTCCACGACGGCTGGGCGGACCCACTTGCGGAGTGGCCTCGCCGGCGGCCGCCGTACGCCTGAGCAGTGCCGCCCGTCGCGTTCCTCGAAAC
>JALYGZ010000135.1 GCA_030776845.1 Actinomycetota bacterium | reverse complement strand
GTACGGCGCCGCGCTCGGCGCCGCGCGCACGCTGGGCCGAGGCGGGCGGGCCTGGCCCGATCCCCATGCAAGTGGCACACCCCGGTGCCGCGGGTCCGGCCATCGTCGAGGACCCTCGGCCAGGAGGTCCTGGTGAGAGTCGAGCGGGCCCTGGGCCCCCGGTCCGCTGACCCTCGACGCTCGCCATGCCCGCCGGACCGCCGACCTGCCCGTGTACCTGCGGCAACACCACGCCGAGCGCGACCTGGCCGAGTTGGGCGCCGACGTACTCGACCGTGGTCGCCTCGCGTGAGCCGGTTGCCGGACGAGTACTTCCGGACGATGTATGCGCGCGACCCCGACCCCCTGGGGATTCGCCTCGCTGCCCGCGGCGCGGTACCGCTCTGGGTTCGAGCCGGGCTGCTCGATCGGCGTGCTGACCCGCCTGCTGGCCGGACGCTGCGACATGCTGCTGGCCACGGATGTCGTCGAGGCGGGGCTGGCCCAGGCTCGTGCCCGCACCGCCGACCTCCCACACGTCACCGTCGAGCGGCGGGCCGTGCCCGACGACTGGCCGCCGGGGACTTTCGAGCTCGTCGTGCTGTCCGAGCTCGGCTATTACCAGCGCGTCGACGGACTGCAGCGCCTGCTCCGTGGGGCGGTGGAGTCGCTGGTCTCCGGGGGGCACCTGCTGGCGGTCCACTGGCGCCCGTTCGTGCCGGACTACCGCTGACCGGCGACGAGGTGCACGCCGCGGTCGCCGACTGTGACCGGCTGCAGCGGCTCGTGCGCCACACCGAGGAGCGCTTCGAGCTCGAAGTGTTCGAGCGGGGCGACTCGTGAGCTTCGGCCGGCGACTGCGGGCGATGGCCGTGGTGCCCGCCCACGACGAGGCTGCCCTCATCGACCGGTGCCTGGCGTCGGTCACCACCGCCGCCGCCCGCGTGCGTGAGCCCACCCTGAGGGTCCTCGTCACGGTCGTCCTCGACGCGTGCGCCGACGACACCGGGGCACGCGCCCGACGCCGGCTGCGGGGGGAAGACGCGGTGATGGCCACGGTGCGCGCCCGCAATGTCGACCACGCCCGGGCCGTCGGGTTCCACTGTGCGCTGCGGTTGGGGGCGGCGTCGGCGCCGACGAGTTGTGGCTCGCCACGACGGACGCGGACACGACCGTGCCCGCCACCTGGCTGGAGCCCCAGCGGACCCTCGCCTTCCTCGATCGCCTCTGACGCGCGTCGACTGAAGACGAACAGGGGCATAGCGACGCGAGGGTTCAGTCGACGGTTGCGGGGGGGTCACCCGGAGCGGCGCACCGCCTGCCAGGCGCGCAGCCAACGCGTCTCGGCCTGCGGGGGCAGGGCCAGGGGCACCTGTCCCCGGCGGAAGTCGCCGGGCTGGACGATCGCCGAGCTCAGGGTGCGGGGCACCAGCCCGTCCAGGACGAGCCGGTCGGTGTCGAGCGCGGTCAGGGGGGACTGGTAGCCCAGCCAGCTGAAGTTGTCGGTGGCGTGGGCGGTGTCGAGCATGAAGTCGAGGAAGTGGTGGGCCAGCACGGGGTTCCGGGCGTTGGCAGGGACCGTCAGGCAGTCGCCGGTGATCAGCCCGCCCGCCCTCGCGCCCCGGGCCCGGGGGGGCCACACGTACCGCAGCACCCCGGGGTCCTGGTCGGCGGGCAGGTAGTAGGGCGCCGAGATCATGTCGCCCGACCACGCCTGGACCAGTTCGAGCGCGCCGCGGGGAAGCTTGGCGTACGCGCCGTCGAGCGTGTAGCGGACCCCCAGCCGGTTGAGCTGAGACAGCCCCTCGCGGGCCCTATCCAGCTGCCGGGGCTCGCCGGTGTTGACGTCGCGGACTCCTTCGTGCAGCAGGCCGGCGACGAGCGCCTCGCGGTAGTCGTCGTAGACGCCCAACCTGCCCCGGTGCGACCGGTCCCACAGGGCGTCCCAGGGGTTGGCCAGTCGGGCGACGTCCTCGGCGACCGTGTCGACCCGCCATCCGAGGCCGGTCTGGTAGACGGTGTAGGGGACGCTGTAGCGCGGGCCCCGGTCGTAGAAGGGGTCGGCCAGCAGCGGCCACACGTTGCGGCGCAGGTTCGGCAGATAGCTCAGGTTCAGCGGCTGCAGCAGCCGCGTGGCGACGTAGGCGGGCAGCACCTGCTGGGTGGGTACGAACACGTCGAAGCCCGGCCCCTTCGAGTCCAGCCGGCGGGTGGCCTGGGCGAGGTCGGCGAAGGAGGTCAGCTCCCAGTCCACCCCGTACTCGCGGCCGAAGTCGTCGAGCACCTTGCGCCACAGGTAGCCGGGCCAGTTGAGCACGTGCAGGGGCCCGCGCTCGGGCTCGAGACCGTCGTCGATGGCCGGGTTGGCGCTGAACAGCGGCTGGCGGACCGGGTCACCGGGCGTGCCCTGGGCCAGCTTCGGGGCCGGCGCCGCGTCCCTGGCCGAGGCGCCACAGCCGGCGAGCGTCCCCGCCACCGCCGCGCCCGCCGTCAGCCGGAGGAACTCCCGCCTGCCGACCGCCCGC
>JALYGZ010000134.1 GCA_030776845.1 Actinomycetota bacterium | reverse complement strand
CGACAGCACCCACGCGAGGTCGCCGAAGCGCCGCCGGGCCTCGGCGAGCAGCTCGGCGGCCGCGCCCGGGCGCGCGTGCAGCGAGCGGAACCTTCCCTCGCCGGAGTAGTCGGCCACGAGCGGGTCGACGGCGTCCAGGCCGGTCTGCGCCGCCACGGGCACGTGCACCTGCCCGTGGTCGGCGGTCGCGAGCAGGACGCAGCGCTCCGGCAGCACGTCCAGGAGCTGGCCGACGAGGTGGTCGGCGGCCGTCAGCTCCCGGGCGAAGAAGCCGTCGCGCAGCCCGTACTCGTGGGCGACCCGGTCGACCCCGTCGTAGTAGGCGTAGGTGAAGCGGTGCCCGGACGCGACCGTGCGCCGGACGTGCTCGCACAGCGTCGAAGTCGTGCGCCATCCCACCAGCCGGGTCCCACGCAGGTGGGCTCCGGAGAAGCCCGTGCCACGGAACTCCGCGCGGGTGACGACCGGGACCGCGCCTCCGAGGAACGGCGGGTGGGGCTGCACCTGCTCGGGGGCGGGGGGATGGTCGTCGGGGACCTGCCAGCGCAGGACGTTGAGCACCTGTCCGCCGACGCGCATGCGGTAGCCGAGGACGCCGTGCTCGGCGGGGGCCAGGCCCGTCGCGATCGAGGTCAGGGCGGTCGCGGTCGTGGAGGGCACCACGGCGGTGATCGCCAGGCCCTCCATGGCCGCCAGGGTCGGCAGGTGCGCCCGGTGGTCCTGCAGGGAGCGCCACCCGAGCCCGTCGAGGAGGAGCAGCACGACGGCGTCGGCCCCGGCAACCGGCCCGGGGAGCCAGTCGACGGGCTCCGCCCCCAGCAGGGCCGGGACCACCGCTCCGATCCAGGCGTCGTCGTAGTCGGGTCGCACCGGTTCCACGGACCTCAACGGTAACCCAGGCCGGCCTCCCGCCGTCGGCTGAAGCCAGCCGTCGACATACAGACGGGAGTCTTCAGTCGACGGGTGGGGCTAGGATCCCGCGCATGCCACGCGACACCAGCGTCACCGAGGTGATGGCCACACCCGTGCTGACCGTCGAGGCGGAGGCCACGGTCGAGGAGGCCATCGCCGCGCTGACCGGGCGGGGCGTGACCGGCGCGCCCGTCGTCGACGGCGACGGACGGGTCGTGGGGCTGCTGGACGAGTCCGATCTGGTGCTGTCCGAGGCCCGGGTGCACGCGCCGACGATTGTGCACGTGCTCGGCGCCTACATCCCCCTGCCCGGCGAGCAGCACCGCTTCGACGAGGAGGTGCGCCGGGCGCTGGGACAGACCGTCGCCGACGTCATGCACGACGATCCGGCGGTGGTGCACGCCGACGCGACTGTGGAGGACGTCGCCACGCTGCTCGTCGAGCACGACGTGTCGCGTGTGCCCGTGGTGGACGACGACCGGCGGCCGGTGGGGATCGTCACGCGGGGCGACATCGTGCGGCTCATCGGGCGGCTCGGCCGGTAACCGTGGCCCAGACGGCGGACGGGCGCCATGCCTGGATCTGCGCCACCTGCGCCGTCCAGCACGAGCCCGGCGCCCGACCCCCGCGCGAGTGCGCCATCTGCTCCGACGAGCGCCAATTCGTGCCGCCCTCCGGCCAGCGGTGGACGACGCTGCCGCGGCTGCGCGAGGAGGGCCACCGCAGCGACGTGCGCCGGCTCGAGCCGGGCCTGCACGGCGTGGGGGTGCGCCCGACGCTGGGCATCGGGCAGCGCGCGCTGCTCGTGGTCACCCCGCACGGCAACGTCCTGTGGGACTGCGTCGGCTACATCGACGACGAGGCGGTCGCGCGCCTGGCCGCGCTCGGCGGGGTCGACGCGATCGCGCCCTCCCACCCGCACTTCCACGGCTGCATGGTCGAGTACAGCCGGGCCTTCGGCGGCGCGCCGGTCTGGGTGGCGCAGGGGGACCGGGACTGGGTGCGCCGGCCGGACCCGGCGGTGCGCCTGTGGGACACCGAGGCCGAGGTGCTGCCGGGGGTGACCCTCGTCCAGTGCGGCGGCCACTTCGAGGGCAGCGCCGTCCTGCACTGGCGGGCGGGCGCGGACGGGCGCGGGGCGCTGCTCGTGGGCGACACAGCCACCGTCGTCGCGGACCGGGCGCACGTCAGCTTCATGCGCAGTTACCCAAACGAGCTGCCGCTGCCCGCGCCGACGGTGCGCCGCATCGTCGGCGCGATCGGCGACCGGCCGTTCGACCGCATCTACGGCGGCTGGTGGGACCGTGTCGTCGACACCGACGGCGCCGCGGCGCTGCGGCGGTCGGCCGAGCGCTACCTGCGCTGGATGGGCGCGGCCTGAGCGCCCGCAGCGCCTGCGACCGCCTGTCACATCCCTGTCCTACGCTGCGGGCATGGACGTGGGAGGTCGGCCGTGGGAGGTCGACGGTGAGCGGTGACGCCCTGGCGGTGGCCGCCCTGGCGGTGCTGGCCGTGCTCGCGGTGGCCGCGGCGATGGCGCGCCGGCAGGAGGCGGCGCTGCGC
>JALYGZ010000133.1 GCA_030776845.1 Actinomycetota bacterium | reverse complement strand
CAGGGGCAGCGTCCGCGGTCCCTGCAGCCGGAGGACCCGCTGCCCGCCGGCGGCCCTGCTGCGCGCGCTGTCGATGGCGGCCACCGCCCGTGCGAGGTCGTCGGCGAACAGGGGGGCGTGCCGGGCGGTCTCGACGTCCGGTCCGGTGAAGGCCTCGCCGGAGGCCAGCAGGCGGGTCAACGGATCGCCGGCGCCGAAGCGCAGGGCGCAGCGGATGACGACCGTCTCCAGAGGCGCGTCGGCCAGCAGGGCCTCGCCCTCGGCGCACGCCCGCAGATAGGCGTTGGAGCCGGGGCGCTCGGCACCGAGGTGGGAGGTCCACACGAGCCGCCGGCACCCGGCACCGATCGCCGCGCTCACCACCCCGGCGAGCGCGTCGAGCGTCGCGGCAGGGTCGTCGAGCGGTCCCCGGCCGACGTGCACGACGGTGTGGGCCTGCTCCAGGGCGAGCTCCAGACGGCTCTCGTCGTCCGGGTCCCCGACGGCCACCTTGCACCCGGCGCGGCGCAGGTCGTCGGCGGGCGCCCCGGCCGGCAGGAACGCGCGCACCTCACCCCCCGCGCGCAGCAACTCTCGGACGACCGGGGGACCCGCGGCGGTCTCGGCGCCCGTCACCAGGACCGGCATCCACCGCAGCCTACCCGGCGCTTCGTCGCCGGCTCCCCTGGCAGGGCGACGTAGCGTGGTTGTGGTGCTGACGCTGTTCCACGACTACACCGACCCCGCCTCCGCGGTCGCGGCGCTGCGGCTGCAGCGGCTGGCCGACGAGGGGCTCGCGGTCGCCTTCGAGGGCTTCGACGCCGTAGGGATCGACGCCACGGTGCCACCGACGCCGGACGTCCTGGCCCGCGTGGCGGACCTGAGGCCCGCCGCGGCGCAGCTGGGGCTGGTGCTGCGCCGCCCCCGCGCCCTGCCGCCGACCGGCCCGGCGCATCTGGTCGGGGAGGTCGCCGAGCGCCGGGGCCTGGGGGCCTCCTGGCGCCAGACGTGCTACCGGGCGGTGTGGGAGCGGTGCGCGGACCTCGGGGACCGCCACGTGCTGGCCAACCTGGCCACCCGTGCGGGGCTGGAGGGCACCGAGGCCGAGGACGCACTGGACGACCGGGCGCTGCTGGCGTCGGTCCGGCGCCGGATGGCGTCCCGCCGCCGCCTCGGGGTCGGCGGGGTTCCGATCATCCTCGCCGGCGGCACCCTGGTCCCCGGCCTGCTCGACGAGCCGGATCTGCGCACGCTGGCCGTCCTGTGACCCGCGCACCGGTGCGTCCCGCCTGATCGGACGACGGCCGCGGCGCCGTCGGCGGACGCCGGAGGCTACCCTCGGCACGGCGGGGCCGACGGTAAGCGTCCCGGACATGGTAGAGGCAGGACACGGGATCATGAGCGACGTGGTCGCCGATCGGTACGAGCTGCGGGGCACGCTCGGCACGGGCGGGATGGCGCGGGTCGTGGACGGTCACGACCGGCTGCTGGACCGCCGGGTGGCGGTGAAGCTGCTGCGCAGCGATCTTCGCGGCGACCCGGCGGTGCGCCGGCGCTTCGTCCGGGAGGCACAGGCCGCCGCCAGCTTCGCCCACCCCCATGCGGTGGCGGTCTACGACACCGGGCAGGACGACGCCGTCCCCTACATCGTCATGGAGCTGGTCGAGGGGCCGACGCTCGCCGACGTCATCGCCCAGAGCGGACCGCTGCCCGTGGACGATGCCTGCACCATCGCCTGCGACGTCCTCGACGCGCTCGCCGCGGCGCACCACCGGGGTCTCGTGCACCGCGACGTCAAGCCCAGCAACATCCTGCTCGAGCCCGCCAGCGAGGGCCCGGGCCGCGCGAAGCTGACCGACTTCGGGATCGCCAAGGGCGCCCGGGAGGCCACCGCGGCGCTGACGGCGATGGGGCAGGTCATGGGGACCGCCGCCTACCTGTCGCCCGAGCAGGCCCGAGGAGAGGACGCGACGGCCCGCTCGGACCTGTACAGCATGGGCGTGGTCTGTTACGAGATGCTGGCCGGCCGGCCGCCGTTCACCGGCGAGCACGCGCTGGTGGTGGTGCTGGCGCACCGCGACGAGGCGCCCCCGCGTCTGAACCGCCTCCGGGAGGGACTGCCCCCCGAGCTCACCCGCGTCGTCCACCGGTCGCTGGAGAAGGACCCGGTCCGGCGCTTCGACAGCGCGGCCGCGATGCGCGAGGCCCTGCGGCCGTTCGCCGGGGCCGGCGCGGGGACCAGCCTGCCCTCGGCGCTGGCCGCGGCCGCCACGGTCAAGCTCGCGCAGGAGGCCGACG
>JALYGZ010000132.1 GCA_030776845.1 Actinomycetota bacterium | reverse complement strand
CGGCGTCGGCGGGGGCGCCCGGCCGCCCGCCGCCGCGGCCACTGGACGCCGCCGTCACCTTCGCGCCGGCCGGGGAGGTCGTCCCCGAGGCGCTGGCCGCCCTCGACCGCGGTGGCACCCTGGCCATCGCGGGCATCCACCTGACCGACATCCCCGCTCTGTCCTACGCCGAGCACCTGTTCGGGGAACGGGCGGTGCGCAGCGTCACCGCCAACACCCGTCGCGACGGCCGGGAGTTCCTCGAGCTCGCGGCCCGGCTCCCCGTGCGGGCCACGACCACCCCCTTCGGGCTCGGCGAGGCCGACGCGGCGTTGCGGGCCCTGGCCGACGGGCGGATGCGCGGCGCCGGCGTCCTGGGGATGCCCGGCTGAGCCGGTGGTCAGGCCGGCGGCGGGACGCCCAGCCCCTCCACGACGGTGGCGGCGGGCAGGCGCGCGAGCACGCCCCCGTCGACCTCGATCTTCAGCGCCCTGCTGCCCCCTCCCACGACCACGCGGCGGAGCGCGGCGACCGGCGCGTCGACGTACAGGGGGATGTCGCCAGGGAGGCCGAAGGGGGTCACCCCGCCGGGCAGCATGCCGGTCACGGCGGTCGTCTCCTCCGCCGAGGCGAAGGAGGCCTTGCGCGCGGCGAGCAGGCGGCGCACCGTGCGGTTCACGTCGACGCGGCGCGTGGCCTGCACGAGGCAGGCCGCGTACCGCTTCGGGTCGGCCCTGGCCGCCACGAGGATGCAGTTGCCCGACTCGTCCTCGGCGTATCCGTAGCGCGCGCAGAACGCCGCAGTGTCGGCGTAGCGCGGGTCGATGCGGACGACCTCGTAGGCCATGCCCAGGGTGTCCAGATGGTCCAGGACCGCCGCCTCGATCCGGGCCTGGTCCGCCCCCGCCGCCGGGTCCGCGTCAGGCCTCCTCGACCTCGAGCGAGGTGGTGACGTGGATCTGCGGGTGGATGCTGCGGTACACCGGGCAGCGGTCGGCGTGGACCCGCAGGACCCGCTGCACGGCCTCGCGGTCGACGTCGGCGCCAACCCGCAGCTCGTAGGCCACGTGGATCCGCTTGATGACGAGGACCCGCCCTTCGACCTCGATCTCACCCACGGCCGTCGAGCGCAACCGTCCCTGGTCCGCGGGGATCTTCCTGGCCTCCAGCGCACCGCCGAAGGTGCCGGTCAGTCACCCGGCGGCGGCGGCGACCACGTAGTCCAGCGTCGTCGACGTGGGGTCGAAGTCCTCCATCGACACGCCGTAGTGCTCGGCAACCGCGCCGTGGACGCCGAAGGCCACGTACTCGCCGGCCGGCAGCTCGGCGCCGCGGTCCGGCCCGCGCTGCCGTGTCACGCGGACGTGCGACTCGTAGGCGACGTCACCCATGGCGGCCTCCCGGTCATTGTCCCGCGGCCCGTCGCGGCGCGGGCGACGGCAGCCTACAGGTCCTGCCGACGGATGACGTCGAGGTTGCGGAAAAGCGGCGGCGACTCGCATAGCTCGCTGACACGGTCGGCCCACTCCTGGGTCTCCGGCAGCTCGGAGTTGCGCATTGCCTCCTCATACGAGGGGAACTCGACGACCTCGATGTAGACGCCGGGATCGTCGCGGTCGGCGCAGGTCATCCGACGGCGGGCGCTGCGGCGCCCCTGGGTCCGGGCGAGCCACTCGTCGACGAGCGCGTCGACCTGATCGAAGTGCCGGGTCCTCAGCTCGATGAGCTGCACGAAATCCATGTCGCCCCCACCCGCGTGGTACCGGAGGTCCGACGATAGATGCGGGCCCCGGCGGCACAAGGCCGACCGCTCAGTCCGGCGGGCGGAAGGCGCCCTTGAAGGTGTCGAACAGGTCCTGGGACGACCGCCAGCGCCCGGCGCGCGTCTGGAAGTTCAGCGCGAAGCCGTACTCGCCGGTCGTGAACCCCAGGTTCGCCGCCCGCAGGTCGGCGCCGCCCTCGGAGTAGCGGTACTCCCACAGGGCCGCGTCGAAGCCCTTGTAGGTGGTGGGGACGATGCGGATCTCCTCGTAGTCGGCGTGCCGGGCGCCGAAGGCCTCCGACTGCGAGCGCCACGCCGCCACGGGCGAGTCCCCCGGTGTGTCGGTCCAGTCCACCCGCAGGTAGGTCCCCGTGGCCGGGTCGCGGAAGTCCGTCCGTGAGTCGTCGAGCCGCTGGACGTTCCAGCCCTCCGGGTGGGCGATGCGGTAGCCGGTCGCCGCGTCGGTGTAGCGGGTCCAGTCCTCCGGCACGGCGGCGGCGTCCGGCGACCCGCCAGGCCGGTCGGGACGGTCCGAGGGTTCCTGCGGACGGTCCGGAGCGTCCGAGGTGTCCTGCGGGCGTTCGGCGCCGCGACCGGTCGGCCCGTCCTCGCCCAGACCGGTCACCACGACAGCGGCGGCGAGGACCAGCGCCGCCGTGAGCCCGAGCAGCGTGCCGGCCCGCCGGCGGTGGGTACGCCGCTGCGTCGGCCCGGCGGGCGTGCCG
>JALYGZ010000131.1 GCA_030776845.1 Actinomycetota bacterium | reverse complement strand
GCCGCCCTGCGTGCGTAGCAGCGGCCCGGCTGGGCTGGCGTCGAGGCGCTGCACGAGGCGCTGCAGGTCGCGCTCGGCCAGCTGGGCGTGGGACCTGCGCTCGGCGGGCGTCATGGAGGGGGGAGCCTTCAGGTAGCGCGTCTCCAGCGTCCGCCAGGCCTCCCGGCGCCGCAGCAGGGGGCCGACCGGGGAGCCCCCGAGCCGGCGCAGCAGCCACTGCATGTCGCCCAGCGGCCGCTCCGAGCCGGCCCCGCCCGCGCCGGGACCGGAGCGGGCGGCGGTGGCCAGCTTCGCCTTGAGGAACCGGTTCTCCAGCGCGAGCAGCTCGTTCTCCATGCGCAGGAGGTCCGCGTCGCTGGGCTGGTAGAAGTCCCCGTCAGACATCGCCGCTCCCCGCCCCGACCGGCGCCGGCGCGGCCAGCCGCTCGAGCTGTTGCCAGGTGTGCGTCGCACGGCGTCCCACCGCCGGGTCCGCCAGGGGCTGGCGGGCGGGTCGTCGCTGCGTGACCGCCGCGTCGAAGACCTCCGCCGTGTCGACCTCGGTCAGCCCCAGCCCCCAGCGCTCGTTGACCTCGCCGACCAGCGGGTAGCCGTCGCGCACGTCGTCGAAGGACAGCACGAGCGTGTCGTCGGGGTGGGCCCGGGCGTGGGCGAGCAGGCCCTGGTTGCCCTCGACCCACATCTTCAGCCCGTGGTCGGGGTCCTCCCAGAACAGCCGGTGCAGGTGGGCCGGGCCCCGGCGCGCGAACAGGTCCTCGGAGTGGCGGCGCTCCAGGGAGGCGACGCTCTGGGTGAAGTGCCGGTACACGATCACGACCTTGGCGTCCGGCAGCAGGTACTTCCACAGCGGCAGGAACAGGCACAGGCGCGGGTCCTTGAACCCCCACAGTCGCGTGTGCTCCTGGCGCCGGGCGATGAGCTGCTCCATGGCCGTCCAGCGCTCAGGCGCCACGTAGGGGATCACCGGCTCGGTGACGTGCCAGGTGAGCCCGTTGTCGGCCAGCAGCCGCTCATGCAGGCGCACCACGTCGACGTCCTCGAAGTGCCCGTATGCGTTGGACGGCATCGCGCCCAGCAGCTCGAAGCCCATGAACAGGCCGGCCCGGTGCAGCAGCTGCGCCACCAGCGAGGTCCCGCTGCGGTGGAAGCCCGCAACGATCAGTTGTCGGCTCATGCGGGGCCGTACTCTAGCGGCTCGACCCGCGCCCCCGGTGGCGACGGACCGGCGATCGGATCGGTGATGACCGGTCACGGCGGGCGGCTGTTCGACGACGGCGGCGCCGCGGAGAGCCGCGGCGGGCCGGCGGGCGGTCGCCCGGACACCCAGCCCCTCGCCGCACGCCTGCGACCCCGGACCCTGGATGAGGTCGTCGGCCAGCGCGACCTGGTGGGCCCCTCGGGGCCGCTGCGGGCCGCGATCGAGAACGACCGCCTGCGCAGCGCCATCCTGTGGGGGCCGCCGGGGACGGGCAAGACGAGCCTGGCCCATGTGGTGGCGAACACCACGAGGGCGGCGTTCATGCAGCTGTCGGCGGTGACCGCCGGGATCCGCGACGTCCGCCGCATCGTCGACGAGGCGCGGACCCGCGCCGCCACGGCGGGGCGGCGCACGGTGCTGTTCATAGACGAGATCCACCGCTTCAACACCGCCCAGCAGGACGCCCTGCTGCCCGGCGTGGAGGACGGCTCGGTGGTGCTCATCGGCGCCACCACCCAGAACCCCTACTTCGAGGTGAACCCGCCGCTGCTGTCGCGCAGCCTGCTGTACCGGCTCGAGCCGCTGTCGCCCGACGAGGTGCGCGCGGTGCTGCGCCGGGCCGTGATCGACGACCGGGGCCTGCCGGGTCTGCGGGTCGAGGAGGAGGCGCTCGAGACGCTCGTGGCCGCGGCCGACGGCGACGCCCGCGTGGCCCTGGTGGGCCTGGAGGTCGCCGCCGGCCTGGGGACGCCCGTGACGCCCGGGCGGGTCCGTGCCGCGCTGTCGGCGCCGCACCTGCGCTACGACAAGTCCGCCGACGCCCACTACGACCAGGTCAGCGCCTTCATCAAGTCGCTGCGCGGCTCGGACCCCGACGCCGCCGTCTACTGGCTGGTGCGCATGCTGACGGCCGGGGAGGACCCGCGCTTCCTGGCACGGCGGATGGTGATCCTGGCCGGCGAGGACGTGGGCCTGGCCGACCCGCGGGCCCTGCAGGTGGCCGTCGCCGCCTTCCGGGCGCTGGAGGTGGTCGGGCTGCCCGAGGCGCGCTACGCCCTGGCCGAGGCGGCCGTGTACCTGGCGCTCGCGCCGAAGTCCAACAGCGTCGCCCGGGCCCTGGGACTTGCCGACGAGGCCGTCGACCGCCTGGGCACGGCCGACGTCCCGGCCCACCTGCGCGACGCGCACTACCGCGGCGCGGCCCGCCTGGGCCACGGAACCGGCTACGTGTACCCCCATGACGACCCGCGAGGCTGGGTCGACCAGCGCTACCTGCCCCAGGGCCTGCGCCGGGGCGACATCTACCGCCCGTCGGCGCACGGGCGGGAGCCCGAGCTGGGGCGGTGGGTGGCGGAACGCCCGGACCGGGAGGCGTGACCGGTGCGGATGGCCTACCCTGCGGACATGCACGCGCTCATCCTGGCGGGGGGCGAGGGCATGCGCCTCAGGCCGTTGACGGCCCACCGCCCCAAGCCGCTGGTCGAGTTCATGGCCAGGCCCTTCGCCCAGGGCCTGCTGCGGCGGCTGGCCGGCGTCGGCTGCACCGCCGCCACCTTCCTGGTCGGCGCGGACCCGCGGCCGTTCGCCGGGCTGCGCGAGGCGGGGCGGGCGGCGAGGGTCGACGTGACCGTCCTGCCCGAGCACCGCCCGCTGGACACCGCCGGGGCGGTCCGCAACCTCCTCCGCCGCGGCGGGGCGACGGGGCCCGTGCTGGTGTGCAACGGCGACATCCTCACCGACCTGGACTACGCGGCGCTGCTGCGCGCGCACCAGCGGGCGGGGACGGCCGCCACGGTGGCCCTGACCCGGGTCGACGACACGTCCAGCTACGGTCTCGTCGTCACCGACCCCCGGGGCCGGGTCCTGCGGTTCGTCGAGAAGCCGCCGGACGGCGCCGCGCCGGTCGACACGGTCAACGCGGGGACCTACGTGCTGGCGCCCCGCGCGTTCGACCGCTTCCCGGGCAGCGGCCCGCTGTCGTTCGAGCGAGACGTGTTCCCCGCGCTGTGCGCCGCCCGGGACCTGACGGCCAGCGTCTCGCCCGCCTACTGGCTGGACATCGGCACCCCGCAGCGCTACCTCGCCGGCCACCGCGCGGTCCTCGAGGGCCACTGCGCCTGGCCGACCGCGGGGGAGGTCCGCCCCGGGCCGCCCGGCTCGCCCAGCGTGGTCGACGACACGGCGGTGGTCGACCCCGACGCGGCGCT
>JALYGZ010000130.1 GCA_030776845.1 Actinomycetota bacterium | reverse complement strand
GGGGGGGGGCTGGGGCGGGCCATCGCCCGGGCGCTGGCCGCGGCCGGGGCGACCGTGGCGGTGTCCAGCCGCTCCCGCGACCAGCTGGACCAGACGGTGGCCACGCTGGACGGCGAGGGCCACCTGGCCGTCCCGTGGGACCTGTCCCGACGCGACCGGGCCGGCGGCCTCGTCGACGAGGTCGCGGCGCGGCGCGAGCGCGTCGACGTGCTGGTGCACGCGGGCGGCCTGCAGGTGCGCAAGCCCGCCCTGGAGCTGACCGGCGAGGAGTGGGACCTGGTGCACGACGTGCACCTGCGCGGCGCCTTCGAGCTGTCGAAGGCGTTCGCCCGGGGCCTGCTGCGCCGGGGCAGCGGCGGCTCGATCGTGTTCGTGGCCTCGCTGACCAGCTACATCGCCGTGCCGAACACCGCCGCGTACGGCGCCGCGAAGAGCGGCCTGACGGGGCTGATGCGCACCCTGGCCGTCGAGTGGGCCCCCCACGGCATCCGTGTCAACGGGGTCGCGCCCGGCTTCTTCCATACGGCCATGACCGACGACGTGCTGTCGGACCCCGACCGGCGCCGGCAGCTGGAGGCGCGCATCCCGCTCGGGCGCACCGGCGACCCCGCCGAGCTGGGCGGCGCGGTCGTCTACCTCGTGTCGGACGCCTCGTCGTACGTCACCGGTCAGGTCCTCAACGTCGACGGCGGCTGGCTGGCCGCCTGAGCCGGAGCGGCCGCCGCGGGGCGACGTCGGGATAGGGGTCCTCCGGGCGGGGGCCGGGCGCCCCGGCGGGGCCATGGTCGGTGGCCATCCGCATCAACTGCGCCACGTGCAGGGCCCGCCGGCCGGTGCCCCCCTGCTCGATCTGCGTCTTGCAGGAGAAGCCGTTGTTGACGACCAGCGTGTCGGGCCCGGCCCGCCGGACGGCGGGCAGCAGGGCCTGCTCGCCGCAGGCCATGGAGATGTCGTGGTGGCCCTCCTCGAAGCCCCACGAGCCGGCCAGGCCACAGCACCCCCCGGTGACGGTCTCCACCTCCAGGCCCATCCGCTGAAGGAGCCGCAGCTCCGGGTCGGGTCCCCCGGTGGCCTTCTGGTGGCAGTGGGTCCACAGCAGGGCCCGGCGCTGCAGCCGGGGTGGGGCGACGTCGAAGCGCCCGAAGAACTCGCTGAAGTGGTAGGCGGTACGGGCCAGCCGCTGGGCGTCGTCGTCATGGGGGAGGATCTTGGTCAGCTCGTCTCTGAAGACCGCCAGGCAGCTGGGCTCCATCCCCACGACCGGCGTGCCGGCGCGGATATCGTCGCGCAGGACGTCCAGAACCCCCCGCAGGTACCGCTCCGCGACGTCGAGGAAACCGTAGTCGTACAAGGGCCGCCCGCAGCAGACATGGCCGGCCGGCATCACCACCTGCCAGCCGCCGGCCTCGATCGCCTCGACGCAGGCCGTCCCCACAGCGGTGTGGAAGTAGTTGTTGAAGGTGTCCGGCCACAGGACCACCCTCGGGCCCCCGGGATTGGCCGTCCCCCCCCGGTCGCGGAACCAGCGCTGGAGGGTGGTCGGCGCGAAGGCCGGGACGTCCCGCCGCGGCGTGATGCCCCCGGCCCGCTTGACCGCCCGGGAGATCCGGTCGACGCGCAGGGCGGCGTTGACCAGGCCCGGCGCGAGGGAGGCGAGCCGGGCCGCCTGGTCGATGAAGCCCAGCGCGTAGGCGTGCCGCGGCCGCAGGCGCCGGGCCCAGTGGTGGTACAGGAACTCGGCCTTGTACGTCGGCATGTCCACCTGGACCGGGCAGTCGCTGGTGCAGCCCTTGCACGCCAGGCACAGGTCGAGGGCGTCGTGGACCTCCTGGCTGCGCCAGCCGTCGGCGATGACCTCGCCCTGGAGCATCTCGAACAGCAGCCGGGCCCGGCCCCGGGTGGTGTGCTTCTCCTCGCGGGTGACCATGAAGCTCGGGCACATGACGTCGGCGCCCTCGGGCTGCCGGCACTGCCCGACGCCGACGCACCGGAGGGTGGCGTGGGCGAAGTCGAACCCGTCGTTGCGGTAGGCGAACTTCGTGGCGGGCCGGGCGGGATTGTAATCGGCGCCGAGCTTGAGGTTCTCGTCGAGCCGGAACGGGTCGACGACCTTGCCCGGGTTCATCTTGGCGTCGGGGTCCCAGATGCGCTTGAACTGGCGGAAGGCGTCGACGAGCTCGGGCCCGTACATGCGGTCCAGCAGCTCGGCGCGCTGCTGGCCGTCGCCGTGCTCACCCGACAGCGACCCGCCGTAGGACACGACCAGGTCGGCGGCCTCCTCCATGAAGGACCGGTAGTCCCGCAGCCCCTCGGGGGTGCGCAGGTCGAAGTTGATGCGGGAGTGCAGACACCCCTCGCCGAGGTGGCCGTAGAGAGCGCCGCGCAGGCCGTACCTGCCGTACAGGCGCTTGAGGTCGCGCAGGTAGTCGCCCACCTTCTCGGGCGCCACCGCCGAGTCCTCCCAGCCGGGCCAGTGGTCGGTGCCGTCGGGAGGGAAGGCGGTCGCCCCCAGGCCCCCCTCGCGGATCTTCCACAGCAGCTGTTCCTCCCGGGGGTCCCGGAAGAGGCTGATCCGCTGGTCGCCCAGGCCCCGGCCCTTGAGCATGTCGATCAGCGACCGCGCCCGCTCGTCGGCCTCTTCCTTGTCGTCGGCGCCGAACTCGACCATGAGCCAGGCGTCGCCGCCGGTGGGCAGCTGCCGCAGCGCGGCGGGGTAGATGTTCTTGTGCTGCTCGTCCTCGAACAACAGGTGGTCGATGGCCTCCAGGCCGATGGGGCGGTGCTCCAGGATCTCCATGAGATGGTCGCCCGCGGAGAAGATGTCGTCGTAGGCGACGACGACGAGGGTCCGCTCCAGCATCGCCGGCGTGAGGTGCAGCGTCGCCTCCAGCGCCGTGACGCAGGTCGACTCGGTCCCCACCAGGGCCCGCGCGACATTGAACCCGCGCTCGGGGAGCAGCTCGTCGAGGTTGTAGCCCGACACCCGCCGCGGGATATCAGGGAACTTCTCCCGGATGAGGTCGGCGTGACGGTCACGCAGCGCGCGCAGGTCCCGGTAGATCCGCGCGCGGCGCCCGCCGGCTGCGACGATCCGCTCGTACTCGTCGTCGCCGGTCTCGCCCACCCGCATGCGCAGGCCGTCGTAGGTCAGCACCTCCAGGGAGTGGACGTTGTCGGAGGTGCGCGAGCCCTTGCCGTAGAACTGCGACTGCACCGAGTGGATGCCGCACGAGTTGTTGCCGATGTTGCCGCCGATGGTGCAGAAGGCGTGCGTCGAGGGATCCGGGCCGAACAGCAGGCCGACCCGGCCGGTGCGCTCGTTGACCTGCTCGTTGATGGCGCCGGGCTGCACGGACACCAGCCGGCGGTCGGCGTCGGGCTCGCCGATGGCCGTGAGGTACTTGGAGTGGTCGATGACGACCGCCCAGTTGACCGTCTCGCCCGACAGGCTGGTGCCGGCGCCACGGTTGAGGATGGGCGCGGCGTACCGGTGGCAGACCTCGTGCGTCGCGACCACGTCGTCGACCGTCCTGGGCACGACCACGCCGATGGGCACCTGCCGGTAGTTGGAGGAGTCGGTCGCGTACAGCGCGCGGCTGCCGGCCTCGAAGCGGACCTCCCCGCCGACCAGCCGGCGCAGCTCGCCCTCCAGCTCCCCGCCGGCGTAGCCGTCGGTCGAGGCGGGGCTTGTCGTCGAGGCGTTCACGCAGGCTCCTCGATTCGGGGTCAGACGGCGAAGCGGTCGGCGTCGGCCTCCTTGAGCGCGACGCCCAGGCCGGGGCGCGACCAGTCGGGGCGAAGCCCCCCGCCGTCGGGCTGCGCGAGGCCGTCGAACAGCAGCGACTCGACGCGCGCGTGGTCGTGGAAGTACTCGAGGTGGCGCAGGTGCCACACGCCGCAGCACGCGTGGGCCGAGATCTGCGGGGCGCAGTGCGCCGACAGGTCGATGCTGCGCGCGTCGCACAGCGCGGCGACGCGCAGGAAGCCGGTGACGCCGCCGCAGCGGGTGACGTCGGCCTGCAGGCAGTCCACGGCGCCCGCGGCGAGCATCCGGCGGAAGTACGGCAGGTCGTAGCCGTACTCGCCGGCGGCGACGTCCATGCCGGCCGGCCCCCGGTCGCGCACGAGCCGCAGGCCCTCCAGGTCGTCCGAGCTCACCGGCTCCTCCAGCCACGAGACCCCGTGCTCGGCGAACGCCCCGGCCAGGCCCAGCGCCTGCTTGCGGCTGTAGGCGCCGTTCGCGTCGACGTACAGCTCCGCGTCGTCGCCGACTGCCCCGCGCGCGGCCCGCACCCGCCCCGGGTCGTCGCCGGGGCTGCGCCCGACCTTCATCTTGACCCGGGGGATGCCGCGGGCGACCCAGCCGCCCAGCTGCTCGGTCAGCTCGCCGGTCGTGTAGGACGTGAACCCGCCGCTGCCGTAGATCGGCACGGTGTCGTGGAAGGGGTCGACAAGGGTTGCCAGCGAGACATCGAGCAGCCGTGCCTTGAGGTCCCACAGGGCCACGTCGACGGCCGAGATCGCCGTCGACGCGACGCCGGGGCGGCCGAGGTTGCGGATGGCGTCGACCATCGCCGCCCACGCCGCGCCGACGCGCAGCGCGTCGCGACCCTCGACGACCTCCGCTAGCTTCGAGCGCACCAGCGTGGCGGCCGAGGAGTCCGAGTAGGTGTAGCCCAGGCCGCTGTGGCCGCCGGCGTGGGCCCGGACGACCACGCAGGTCACCGAGTCCCACGCCAGCGTCCCGTCGGACTCGGTCTCCCCGGTCGGCACCGTGTACGCGGAGACGTCCAGCCGCTCGACAGGTGCCTCCGGCGTGTCCACCGGCGCTACTTCCGGCCCGGGATAAACTCCTGGACCTTCTCCTTGAGGCCCTGGGTCACGACGCGGAAGGCGTTGGGGTCGCCCTGCAGGACGGCCTTCGCGGCCGACTCGACCTGCTCGAAGGACGCGTGCGGCGGGATCGGCGGCACCTCGGGATCGGTGATCGCATCGACCACGACCGGGCGGTCCGCCGTCAGCGCCTCGTCCCAGCCGGGGCCGACGTCCGCTGCCTTCTCCATCCGCACGGCCTTGAGCCCGACCAGCTCGGCGTAGCCGGCGTAGTCGAAGTCGGGGAGCACCTGCGCGGCCTCGAACTTGGGGATGCCGGTCATCGCGCGCATCTCCCAGGTCACCTGGTTGAGGTCGTTGTTGTGCAGGACCAGCACGACCAGCCTCGGGTCGGCCCAGCTCCGCCAGTACCGGCCGATGGTGATCAGCTCGTTCATCCCGTTCATCTGCATCGCGCCGTCCCCGACGCAGGCGACCACCACCCGGTCGGGGTTGCCGAACTTGGCCCCGATCGCGTACGGCACGCCGCAGCCCATGGTCGCCAACGTGCCCGACACCGAGCCGCGCATCCCCTTGCGGAAGCGCAGGTACCGCGCGAACCAGTTCGCCGACGAGCCCGAGTCGGTCGTCACGATCGCGTTGTCGGGCAGCTTCGGCGACAGCTCGTGGAAGACGCGCAGGGGGCTGAGCGGGTGCGCCTCGGTCATCGCGCGGCGCTCGATCGTCTCGCGCCACTCGGACTTCTCCCGCTCGAGGCGCTGGCGCCACGAGCGGTCGGTCTTGCGCCGCAGCCTGGGCAACAGGGCCCGCAGGGTGTGCCTGGTGTCGCCGAGCAGGTTCACCTCCATCGGGTAGCGGATGCTGAGCATCCCGGGGTCGGTGTCGATCTGCACGCCGCGCGCCTGGTCGAAGTCCGGCAGGAACTGCACGTATGGGAACGACGAGCCGACCCACAGCAGCGCGTCACAGTTGCGCATCAGCTCCCAGCTGGGCTTGGTGCCCAGCAGGCCGATGGAGCCCGTCACCCAGGGCAGGTCGTCGGGCAGCACGTCGTAGCCCACGAGCGCCTTCGCGGCGCCTGCGCCGAGCGTCTCGGCCACCTCCGTCAGCTCGTCCAGGGCGTCCCGGGCACCGGCGCCCGCCAGGATCGCGACCCGCTCGCAGTCGTTGAGCACGGTCGCGGCGCGGTCGAGGTCCTCGTCGGCGGGCGCGGGACCTCCCGCCGCGAAGCCCAGCCCGGACAGGACCTGCTTGAACTCGTGCTGCGGCGGGCTGTACGCCAGCTCCTGCACGTCGTAGGGGACGATGACCGCGGTGACCGACTTGCGGGCCGCGGCCACGCGCATCGCCCGGTCGATCACCTCGGGCAGCTGCTGGGGCACGTTGACCGTGGTGACGTAGTCCCCGGCGACGTCCTTGTAGAGGCTGGCAAGGTCCACCTCCTGTTGCATGTGGCTGCCCATGGACGTCCGCGGCTGCTGGCCCACGATCGCCACGACCGGGGTGTGGTCGAGCTTGGCGTCGTACAGCCCGTTGAGCAGATGGATGCCGCCGGGGCCGGAGGTGGCCGTGCAGACGCCGACCCGGCCGGTGAACTTGGCGTAGCCGCAGGCCTGGAAGGCCGCCATCTCCTCATGCCTGGCCTGGATGAACCGTGGCTGGTTGTCGGCCCGCCCGAAGGAGGCCAGGATGCCGTTGATGCCGTCACCGGGATAGCCGAACACCAGCTCAACACCCCATTCGCGCAGCCGCTGGAGCAGGTAGTCGCTGACGGTCTGGTCCTCGGCCATGGTGGTCTCCTTCAGCTGTCGCCGGCGTAGGCGACGGTCGACAAGAGGGCGTTCTCGGCCTGGCGGGAGTCCAGCCGCGTGTGCTGCACGACGATCGGCACGTCCGACTCGATGACGCTGGCGTAGTCGGTGTCGACCGGGACCGGCTCCGGGTCCTCCAGGGTGTTGAAGCGCACGTGCTCTGTGCGCTGGGCCGGCACCGTCACGCGGTAGGGGCCGGCGGGGGCGCGGTCGGAGAAGAACAGCGTGATCGCGACGCTGGCGTCACGGTCGGAGGCGTTGAGCAGGCAGGCCGTCTCGTGGCTGGTGAACTGCGGCTCGGGGCCGGTGCTCCAGCCGGGGATGTAGCCCTCGGCGATGGCCCACCGAGTTCTGCCGATCGGCTCCATGTGACTCCCTGTCGCTCGGGACCCCCCGCTCCATCGCGTCACGATATGTATACCGCGGTGCCGCCGGCGCCACCAACCTCTAGGAGCCGGCCCGCCGCCCCCGGGCCCGGGCGGCGAGCCCGAGCACGGCCCCGGCGGCCCCGGCGAGTCCCAGACCGCGGCGGTTCTCGGTGACCAGCAGCTGGGGGCTCCTTGTCCTGGCCGTGTCGTCGAAGATGCCGTGTGCGCCCTCGTCGCGGTCCTGGTCGGTGGGCTCGAACAGGTTGTCCGGCCGGTCGGGGTCGAAGGGCCGGCCCTCGGCCTGCTGGCCGTCGTAGGCGGTCCTGGCCAGGTACCACTCCACCAGGCCCGGCGCCAGGCGGTTGCCGAGGATGGTCTTGACCGTCGAGGCGCCGACGAACAGGCGCCGGCGCCGTTGGCCCGCCGCCCACACGATCGCCTCCGCGCAGACCTCGGGCTGGTACACGGGCGGGACCGGCTGGGGATGCCGGGGCAGGCGGGTGCGGCAGTGGTTGAACTGCGGGGTGTTGACCGCCGGCAGGTCGACCGTGGTCACGTGCACGTTGCTGCCGCCGTGGCGCAGCTCGGCCCGCAGGGACTCGACGAAGCCCTGCAGCCCGTGCTTGGCCCCGCAGTAGGCCGACTGCAGCGGGATGCCGCGGAAGGCCAACGCCGAGCCCACCTGCACGATGACGCCGTGGTCCCGGGGTCGCATGCGCCGCAGCGCCGCCATCGCGCCGTGGACGCTGCCGAGGTAGGTGACCTCGGTGACTCGCCGGTACTCCTCGGCGGTCATGTCGGTCAGCTCGGACAGCACCGTGACCATGGCGTCGTTGACCCAGACGTCGATCGGCCCGAAGGCCTCCTCGACCGCGTCCGCGGCCGCCTCGACCTGGGCGGGGTCGGTCACGTCGGTCGGGACGACCAGGGCCCGCCCTCCGGCCGCCTCGACCTCCTCCGCCGCCGCCTCGAGGCCGGCACGCCCGCGCGCGAGCAGGCCGATGCTCACGCCCTCGCGGGCGAAGCGCGCCACCGTGGCCCGCCCGATCCCCGACGACGCCCCGGTGACGACGACGACCCTGCCCGAGCCCATGCGACCTCCTCCGGCGCGCTGTCGGCGCGGCGCCGGCCGCGGCGGTCTACCCGCCCACCTCGGGGTCCGATGCATCGGCCCGGCACTTTTCCGCCGCCGAGGCGCTAAGGTGCCGATGTGAAGGCGACCCCCCGGCCCCGTGGCTGAGGACCCGGCCCGAGGGCCGGATCGGGCGGGCGCCTATCCCCCGATCGCCGACTACGCTTTCCTGAGCGACTGTCACTCGACGGCGCTGGTCAGCCGCGACGGCTCGGTGGACTGGGCGTGCCTGCGGCGCTTCAGCGCCGGCAGTGTGTTCGGGCGGCTGCTGGACTGGGAGCGCGGCGGGCACTTCGCGATCAGCGCGGTCGACGTCCGCGAGCGCGGCCGGCGCTACCTGGACGGCACGCTCGTGCTGGAGACCACCGTGGTCACCGGCGGGGGCCGGGCACGCCTGGTGGACGCCTTCGCGATGCGGCGGGGGGGCCGGCAGCGCCCGCACCACCAACTCGTGCGGGTCGTGGAGGGTGTCGAGGGCCACGTCGAGGTGGACGTGGAGATCAGGCCCCGCTTCGACTACGGGGACATGCGCCCGTGGCTGCGGGCCGCCTGCGAGCCCGGGGCGTTCACGTTCGTCGGCGGTGACGACGCGCTGGTCCTGCGCACCGACGCCGATCTCGAGCTCGACCGGGGCCGGGCGGGGCTGTCCGCCAGAGCCGGGGTGGGGGCCGGCGACCGGCTGCGGTTCACCGTCGTCTCCCAGCCACCGCACCTGCTCGACGCCCGAGTCGGCTCGCCCGTCGAGGTGGACGGGCGCCTCGACGAGACCGTGGCCTGGTGGCGGGGATGGTCGGAGAGGACGAGCGCGCAGGGGCCCTACGCCGAGCACGTCCGCCGGTCGGCCGTCGTGCTGAAGGGCCTGACGTGCGCGCCGACCGGTGCGATCGTCGCGGCGCCGACCACGTCGCTGCCGGAGCGCATCGGCGGCGGGCTGAACTGGGACTACCGCTACGCCTGGGTGCGCGATGCCGCGTTGAGTCTCCACGCGCTGGCGTTGGCGGGCCATCCCGAGGTCGCCCGGGGGCTGCGTGAGTTCTTCATGCGCTCGGCGGCCGGCCACGCCGAGGACCTGCAGATCCTCTACGGCGCCTACGGGGAGCGCCGGCTGGGGGAGCTCGAGCTGGACCTGGACGGCTACCGGGGGTCCCGGCCGGTGCGCATCGGCAACCGGGCGGCGAACCAGCTCCAGCTCGACGTCTACGGGCACCTGCTGGACGCCACCTATCACTGGCACGCCACCCAGGAGCGCCTCGACCCCGACGAATGGTCCTTCCTGGCCGAGCTGGTCGATGCCGCCGCCGCCACGTGGGAACGCCCCGACAGCGGCATCTGGGAGTTGCGCGGCGACCCCCAGCACTTCGTCCACTCCAAGGTCATGGCCTGGGTCGCGCTGGACCGGGGCGTGAAGTTCGTGGAGGAGACCGGCACCGACGACCCGCGGGAGCGGCGGTGGCGACACGTGCGTGACGACGTGCGCGCCGCCGTCGAGACGCGGGGCGTACATCCGGTCGACGGCTACTTCCTGCGGGTCTTCGACAGCGAGGAGGTGGACGCGAGCCTGCTGCGGCTGCCGATCGTCGGCTTCGTCGACGCCCGGGACGAGCGGATGGTCCGTACCGTGGAGGTGATCAAGGAGCGCCTGCGCGTTCCCCCCGCCGGGTTCCTTCGCCGCTACCGGGCGGACGACGCCGACCGGGACACCGACAGCAGCCCGAACGCCTTCCTGCTGTGCGGCTTTTGGCTGGTCGAGGTGCTGGCCATGCAGGGCAGCGTGAAGGAGGCCACCGGCCTGTTCGAGCAGCTGCTCGACGTGGGCAACGACCTCGGCCTGTTCGCCGAGGAGTACGACGGCGAGGCCGGGCGGCTGTGCGGCAACTTCCCCCAGGCGTTCACCCACCTGGGCCTCGTCCGCGCCGCGGACCAGCTCGGGCGCAGCCGAGGGGACTGAGGAACCCCCGGGAGCGGGTATGCGTCGGACAGCGATCAGGACATCGCGTCAGGAGAGTGATCGTGCGCGTTCACCAGTGCCCGAAATGCGAGTTGCGCTTCCCCGACGAGGCCGAGATGAAGGGCCACCTGCGCACGGACCACGGCATGACCGGGGAGCAGATCGCCGAGCCCCTGTACGGGGTGCACTCCACGCCGCGGCCACCGGACCCGACCGAGGGACAGAGCCACACCGAGCCGTGACGAGCCCTTCCCGCGCCCGACCTGAGCGCGGGCGCCATCGTGCCCTCCGGCTCCCGGAGGGCACGCCCCTGGAAGGAAGGACCACTCCGTGCTTGCGATCCCGGTGACGGAGGCGGCCCGGTCCGCCATGGTGCTGGCGACCCAGTCCGGCTCGGGCTCGGGCTCCACCGTCGGCACGCCCGTCGATCCCTGGGTGTGGGCCGTGTTCGTCGGCTTCATCGCCGTGCTGCTGCTCGTCGACCTCAAGGTCGTCATGCGCGAGAGCCACGAGATCGGCACGAAGGAGGCGGGGATCTACAGCGCGGTGTGGATCGCGCTGGGCGTGGTCTTCACCGGGGTCATATGGGTCTGGATGGGGCCGGGCGCCGCCGGCGAGTACATCACGGGCTACCTGATCGAGAAGAGCCTGTCGATCGACAACGTCTTCGTCTGGGCGGTGCTGTTCACGTTCTTCGCCGTCCCGGCCGCCTACCAGCACCGCGTCCTGTTCTGGGGCATCTTCGGCGCGCTGGTCCTGCGGGCGGCGTTCATCTTCGCCGGGGTGGCCCTGCTGCAGGCGCTCGACTGGATCATCTACGTCTTCGGCGCATTCCTGCTGTTCACCGCCTACCGCATCGCGACCAGCGACGACGTGGAGGTCCACCCGGACCGCAACCCGGTCCTGCGCCGGGTGCGCCAGGTGATCCCCCAGACGAAGAACTACCGGGAGGACCACTTCTTCGTCGTCGAGGACGGCCGGCGGCTGGCGACGCCCATGGTCACGGTGCTCATCTCCGTCGAGTTGACCGACGTCCTGTTCGCCGTCGACTCGATCCCCGCGATCCTGGCCATCACCCAGAACCAGTTCCTGGTATTCAGCTCCAACGCCTTCGCGATCCTGGGTCTGCGGGCCCTGTACTTCCTGCTGGCCGACATGCAGCACCGCTTCGTCTACCTCAACAAGGGACTCGGGGTGATCCTCGGCTACGTCGGCGTGAAGTTCCTGGCCAGCGAGTTCTACCACATCCCGACGGGCATCTCGCTGGGGTTCATCGCCGTCGTGCTCACCGTGACCATCTGGCTGTCGCTGCGGACGTCGGCCAGGCAGGCCCGTGAGGCCGAGGCGTCGCACAACCCCGGTGACCAGGAGGGCGAGCAGCCCCGATCGGGGTCGACCGAGGGCCGCGAGGAGGCCTGAGGGCTCCGGCGGTCAGCCGGCGGCCCCCCGCTGGAGCGTGGCCTCGATCCGCGAGGCGGTGTCGCGCAGGTGCCGGACCAGGCACTCGGGGCAGCCGGACAGGACCGCACGCTCGTCGTCGGCCTCGCGGAACCACACCTCCACCTCCCGGTCCCCGGGCCTCGCGGGAGTCACGACCGGCGGCGTGGGCGCGTGGCCCTCCTCGTGGGGCAGCAGCAGCCTGATGTGCGAATGCAATGCGGTGTCCTCGGGTCGTCAGGCGGTCGGGTAGACATGGGCGGGCTCCACGAGCTCGCCGAGCACGGGGTCGATGCGTCCCAGCTCCTCGAGGTGGACGTCGGCCAGCTCCGTCAGGCGGTCGCGGCCCCGTCGGGTCAGCGCCAGGCGCACGAGGCGGCCGTCGTCGGCGTCCCGCCGGCGCGTGATCAGCCCCGCCCTCGCGACCCGGTCGATCAGCTCCACGGCGCTGTGGTGGCGCACGAACAGGGCGTCGGCCACGTCGCCGACCGTCGGCCCGCGTGGGCCCCCCAGCACGCGGACGGCCAGCAGCAGCTCATGCTGCGCCGCGGTCAGCCCCGCCTCGGCGGCCCGCCGCTCGCTCCAGCGCTTGAAGCGGCGCAGGGCCCTGTGGAACGACAGGAGCGCGGCGTACTGGGCGTCGTCGAGCGGCTGTGCCATCGAGGGGGAGCCCTTGCCCGCGGTCGTCCTACCGTGCCGGCCGCCGGTGACCGGCCGCCTCGCGGTTCAGGATAGCGTCGGGCCGAACCGCTTGGCGATCGGCACGTCGGTGGACGAGTGCGCCAGCATGGACAGCGCCGTCACCGCGGCGACGAGATGGAACAGCTCGTCGGCGCCGGGGATCCCGGCCTGCAGAATGAGCAGCCCGTAGACGACGGACGCGAAGCCCTTGGGGCCGAACCAGGCGGCGACCGCCAGCTCCCGGCGCCCCAGGCCGCCGCCGGCCAGGGCCAGCGTGAGGCTCGCGGGGCGGACCAGCAGCAGCGTCAGCACGGCGAAGACGTAGCCCCCCACGCTGATCTCGCCGAGGAAAGCGGGTGAGATGAGCGTGCCGAAGACGAACAGCGCGGCGAGCTTGAGCAACTCGGTGACGAGCTCACCGAAGCCGTGGAAGGCCTCGCGCGTCGGCGGCGCCACGGAGGCGACCGTCACCCCTGCGCAGAACGCGGCCAGGAAGACGTTCGCGTGCAGCGTCGTGGTCAGCGCGTAGACCAGCAGGCCGATCGCGAAGCCGTTGAGCGGCTCGTACACCCCCGTCGCCGCGAACGGGCGCGTGCGCTCCAGGCCGAGGAGCGCCAGTGGCGCGGCGACGCCGATGGCCACCCCGGCGACCATCTCCAGCACGGCGTCGCCCACCTCCGCCTCGCCGCCGACCACGGCGAGCAGGACGATCACCACCGGCAGCGCCAGGCCGTCGTTGAGGCCGCTCTCCACGTTGAGCAGGCGACGCAGGCGCAGGGGGACGCGCTCCCGCCCCACGATGGCGGCGGCCAGGACGGGATCCGTGGGGCTGAGCACGGCCCCCAACAGGAACGCCGGCGCCCACGGCAGCCCGGCAACGTAGTGGCCGAGCACGGCGGTGCCGGCCAGCGTCAGCGGCATACCCAGCAGCAGCGCCCGCCCCGGCAGCCGCCAGGAGGAGGCCAGGTCACCCAGGCCCGCCCGCATGCCGTCGGTGAACAGCACGCTGAACAGCGCGAGCTCGGCCAGGGCTCGCACGAGCGGCTCGTCGGCGGGCACGGGACCGTTCGCGGGCAGGCCGAGCAGGAAGCCCGCGACGAGGAACAGGGCCGCGGTCGACAGGACGCTGCGCGCGGCCAGGCCCGAGACGAGGACGGCCAGGCTCAAGGTGGCGGCGAACGCCAGCAGCAGCGTCATCGCGGCCGCCCCGGGCGACGGTCAGGAGACCGGCACGTGCCTGACCTCGGCCGGCTGGGACGCGCATACCGGGCATGCAGGCAGAGGGCCGTCGCCATCGCCGCGCTGGGGCAGGTAGTACCAACGCTCGCACGTCCGGCAGTAGGCCCAACACTCCATGGCGAGATTCCTGTCGCCGTCGGTGGCGCACACGCGGCCCGAGCGGGACGCGCGTTCGGATCCGCCTTGCCCGCCACCAGCATGGCCCCCGACCCCTCCGGCCGCAAGCATCTTCATCGCTGCGCGATAGACAAACCTCGCGGACCCGGTCGGTGAGGTGTCGCCGGGGTAAAGGTAGCCCGAGAGAGGGAGTGGGGGACATGGCATTCCAGGAAGTGGCCGCGGCGGCGGCCAGGGGGCTGCTCGCCGGACTGGCCGGCACTGCCGCGATGACGCTGTCGAGCAGCGTCGAGGCCCGGTTGAGCGGTCGCGGGACGAGCACGACGCCCGCCCAGGCGGTCGAGAGCCTCACCGGGGTCCAGCCACGCCGCGAGGAGGGACAGCAGCGGCTGAACACCGCGGCCCACTGGGCCTACGGGACGGCGCTCGGTGTCGAGCGCGGGCTGCTCGGCCTGACCGGCCTGCACGGCCCCGCCGCGACCGCCGCGCACCTCGCCCTCGCGTGGGGCGCCAGCCAGGGCCTGCTGCCCGCCTTGGACGTGTCCCCGCCCACGTGGCACCTCGGCGCCAGGGCCACCAGCGTCGACGTGCTCCACCACGTCGTGTACGCCACGGCCACCGGCCTGGCCCACGACTGGCTGGACGCCCGGACGCGCTGAGCCGTCGGGGGATGGACGACGGCGCACTCACCCTGGTCGCCGCGTCCCTGCTCGCGGGCGTCCACGTGTTCGCCGGCAGGCTGCGGCTGCTGTCCGTCGTCCCCCGCAGCCGCTGGCTGTCGCTGGCCGGCGGAGTCTCGGTGGCGTACGTGTTCGTGCACCTGCTCCCCGAGCTGGCCGAGGCCCAGGAGTCGGTGGCCGAGGTCGCCGCTCGCGCGGTGCCCGTGGACCGCCACGTGTACGTGTTGTCCCTGGCGGGGCTTGCGCTGTTCTACGGCCTGGAGCGCCTGACCGCCGACTCGCGGGGCGGCCGGCGGGGGAGCAAGGCCGGCGCCGGGGCGTTCTGGCTCAGCATCGGGTCGTTCGCCGTGTACAACGGCATCGTGGGGTACCTGCTCGTGGCCCGGCCGCAGCCGGGCCTTCGCGAGCTGATCCTGTTCACCTTCGCCCTCGCCGTGCACTTCGTCGCGAACGACTTCGGGCTTCGCCAGCGGCACCGTGACGACTACGCGTGCCTCGGCAGGTGGCTGCTGGCCGTCGCGGTGCTGGGGGGTTGGGCGATCGCGCTCGTGGTCGAGCCGCCCGAGGCCGCCCTCGACATGCTGCTCGCCGTGTTGGCGGGGGGAGTGGTGCTCAACACGATGAAGGAGGAGCTGCCCGAGGAGCGAAGGGCCCGCTTCGGGCCCTTCGCCGCGGGTGCCGCCGCCTACGCAGCTCTGCTGCTGGTCGCGGAGTAGGAGGGAACGCGCCACACCGTCGCTGAGCGGGCCCCCCTGGCGGCTATGAGCCGGTCGCGCAGGCTGGATCGTCGCGTCGGCACAGTGGCTCCGGCCTCTCCCGGGTCAGCCCGCCGGCGGTGGGGCGCGCTGCCGCACCGCGCCGCGCTCCCACCAGCGCAGCCCCGCCAGGGCCCCGAGGGACACGAGCAGGGCGACCCAGTTGTTGCGGCTCAGGCCGAGCAGCCGGAAGGTCGTGTCGGTGCGCAGCAGCTCGACGAGGAAGCGCCCCAGCCCGTAGCCGGCCAGGTACACGAAGAACAACGAGCCGCGACGGCGCAGCAGGCCGCGCGCGTCGATCCATACGATCAGCGCGGCCAGGGCCAGGTTCCACGCCGCCTCGTACAGGAAGGTCGGGTGGAAGGTGGCGAAGCGCGCGTACGGGGCCACGCGGTGGGCCGGCTCGACCTCCAGCGCCCAGGGCACGGCCGTCGGCGTCCCGTACAGCTCCTGGTTGAAGTAGTTGCCCCACCGGCCGAGGGCCTGCGCCACGGGGACCGCCGGCGCGGCGGCGTCGGCCAGCGACGGGATCGAGCCCCTCTCCCGGCGCAGGTGCCAGGCCGCGGCGGCCGTGCCCAGCGCCAGCCCCCCGAACAGCGCCAGCCCTCCCTCCCAGACGAACAGCACCGCCCAGGGCCGGCCGGCGAAGGCGGCCAGGTGCGTGGAGACGTAGGCCAGCCGCGCACCGAGGAAGCCCAGGCCGACGGCCCACACGGCGGTGCGGTCGACCTGCTCGGGGTCCCATCCCAGCCCGGCGTAGCGCCGTCGGGCGATCGTCACGGCCAGCAGCACGCCGATGGCGATCAGCAACCCGTAGAAGTGGACGTCCAGCGGGCCGATCTCGACCACGTCGGCCGGGGGCGGCGGGATGGCGCCCAGCGGCATCAGTTCAGGTCCGCCCCGTTGGGGCCGGCCGGCTGCAGTGACCCGACCATGCCGAAGTGGCGGGTCAGTCCCATCTCGCGGCGCAGCATCTGCACGGTCGCGTCCAGCCGCCCCCCGACCGAGTCGGCCTCCAGCAGCCGCTGCTGCTCGCTCAGCTCCACCTGCACCGCCGCGGACGCCAGCCATCCCAGATGGACCGGTTCCTCCGGGAGGTGGGCGAGCAGCTCCTCGGGGGCCCCCAGGCCCAGCAGGTAGGGCCCCAGCAGCCCCCGCAGGGCGCGTGCGCGGTCCGCGTCGCCGGGCGCGACGGGTGGGTCGGCCAGCAGCTCGACTTCGGCGCGCGGGTACGGCGCGGCGGGCAGCAGGCGGCGGACGCGGAAGCGCTGCCCGCCCCTGGTGGCGATGTTGTAGCGACCGTCGGCCCGCTCCTCCACCGCCTCGATGCCCGCCACGGTGCCGACGTCGTGGATCTCGGCGTCGGGGTCGGTCTCGCAGCCGGACCTGATGGCCACGACCCCGAAGCGACGCCCGCCCCGCAGGCAGTCGCCGAGCATGCGCCGGTAGCGCGGCTCGAACACGTGCAGCGGCAGCGGACGGCCCGGGAAGAGCACCACGCGCAGGGGGAACAGGGGCAGCTCCATTCAGGCCAAGCCTACGTCCTGCTCCCCGGGTGCACCGCGCGCCGGGGGTCGGCGGGGAGTCGGTACAGTCGGGGCGGGCGGGGCCCTCCGGCCGCGTCCCGCACCGCAGAGCCCCGGAGCCGACCGAAGACGTGATGCTGACCCTGATCGACCTGCGCGGCGACGCCCGCGACCCCGGCGACCGCCTGCCCCGGGCGTCGCCGGAGACGGTCGCCTCCGCCCGCGAGACGGCGCTGGAGATCCTGCGCGCCGTCCGCCGTGAGGCCGACGAGGCGGTGCGCCGCCTCACGCGCGAGCTCGACGGCTGGGAC
>JALYGZ010000129.1 GCA_030776845.1 Actinomycetota bacterium | reverse complement strand
GCGGGCCGACGGCGAGACTCCCAGCAGCTCCCGGAAGTCCGACACCCGGCCGCCCTCCTCGTCGGTCGCGGCGAGCAGCGGCCGCGTCACACGCCGTCGCAGCCCCGCCACGAGCCGGCGGACCTGCGCCGACGACCGCACGTTGGCGGTGCCGTCGAGGAAGACGCCGCCGACGCCGACGTCGATGATCCTGCGCGCCAGCGGCTGGCTCGCCCGCGTGACCCCCGGAAGCCCGACCACGAGCAGCTGGCCGGCCCGCTCGGTCAGTGGCGCCCGGGTGCACGACCGCTCCCGGGCCTCGACGGGGCCCGCCGTGACGCCACTCACGGCGACGAGCAGTGCGGTGACCGCGCCGGCGAGGGCCCGGGCTCGCACCTCGGGGGTCAGCCCGTGTCCCGGGCGGGCCGGCCGTCCCCGGCCGAGCCCTCGTCGGGCTTGGCCTCCCCGGCCTTGACCGCGGCGGAGTACTCGTCGACGTAGTCCTGGCCGGACATGGATGCGATGCGTGACATGAGCTCGTCGGTCGCCGCACGCATGCCGGCCCGGTCGGCCGACCAGCGCTCCAGCGGCAGGGGCTCGCCGATGTGGATGGCCAGCGGCAGCCGCTTGGGGACGCGGGCGCCGGTCGGCAGGATCGCGAAGCTGCCCACGATCGCCACGGGCAGGATCGGTGACCCGGTGCGCATGGCCAGTCGCACCGGTCCGGTCTTGCCCCGGTACAGCCGGCCGTCCGGCGAGCGGGTGCCCTCGGGGTAGATGCCCAGCACGCCACCGCGCTCAAGCACCTCCTGACCGCGACGCAGGCTGCGCTCCCCCGCGTCGCCGCCCTCGCGGGCCACGGGCATGACCCCGACGCCCTCGTAGAAGTAGCGGCGCGGGCCGCGGAAGTAGTCGCTCTTGCCGAGGTAGAACACGGCCCGGTCGAGCACCGCCGGCAGGAAGTAGGAGTCCAGGTAGGACTGGTGGTTGGCGGCCAGGATCGCCGGGCCCCGGTCCGGCACGTGCGGGCGGCCGGTCACCGTGGGGCGCCACACCGCCTTGACCGCCGGCGACAGGACCGCGTGCGCGACACGGTACAGCGCCGGCGCGCGTTCGCCTGCTCGCACCGCATCCAGCTCCGGGTCTCGCGGCCGTCGGCTGCGCAGTGTAACCAGCGGGTCCGTCTCGCCCCTGACCCTACGGCACCGGGTCCAGGGCGAAGGCAGCGATCAGCCGGGGCGTCGGGGCTCGTCTTCCAGCGGGTGGCCAGGGAGGGAGCGAACCCTCGAAGGTCCGCATCGGGCACCACGAGCGTGTCGTAGACGTTCTCCAGCACCTGGAAGCTCGGGTAGCTGGTCGTCTGGTGGGGGTCCAGCTGATCAGGCTGGGGGCTACGATCGCCGCCACCAGCGTGTCGGCGCCGACGGGCCCGTTGGACACACGCGGCAGCCACGCCCAAAGCGCCGACGAGGGCGAGTATCCCACGGGGGCGCGGCACGCGACGCGCCCGTCGGCGTGCCGAGCATCGCGAACGCCACAGCCTCGGCTCTCCCGGCATGCGCATGGCATCCTTCCATCAGGCCGTGCCCCCCGGTCAATGCCGGCGCCCGGGTCGCGGCGCTACAGGGCGGACTGGCCCCGACGCCGCTCGTCCAGAGCGATCAGGGCGGCGCCCACAAGGCCCGCGTCGTCGCCCAGCCGTGCCTCGACCACCGCGGGCAGGTCGCGGTGGTCATGCCCCATCACGCGCGGGGCGTAGGCCCGGCGGGCCGGCTCCAGCAGCCGCTCGCCCGTCTCGATGACGCCGCCCCCGACGACGACGATCTCCGGGTCAAGCCCGGCCACCAGCGAGGCGATGCCAACACCGAGCCAGAAGCCGCAGCGGGCCAGGACCTCCGAGGCGAACGCGTCCCCCGCCTCGGCCGCCCGGGTCACCGACCTGCCGGTCGGCGCGCCGGACCGCTGCAGCAGCGAGTCGGCGGGGACCTCCCCGGAGTCCAGGGACTCCTGCGCCATGCGGCCGATCGCCGTGCCGCTGGCCATGGCCTCCAGGCAGCCCAGGTTGCCGCAGCCGCACCGGCGCGCCCCCTCGGCCACGATGAGGTGGCCGAACTCGGTGGCCAGCCCGCCGCGACCGCGCACCAGCTGGCCACCCAGCACCAGACCGCTGCCGACGCCCGTGCCGACCGTGAGCATCAGCATGCTCGAGCGGGCGTCGACCCCCGCCCCCGCCCGGAACTCGCCCCAGGCGGCGACGTTCGCGTCGTTCTCGACCCACACGTCGTCGCCGAGCAGCTTCACCAGCCCCGCCCGCAGGGGGAAATCGCGCCAGTCGAGGTTGGGCGCGTAGCGCATCACGCCGACCAGGTCGACCATGCCCGCCGCGCCCACCCCGACGGGCGCCCCGCCCGCCTCGGGTTCGCCGCGCAGCTCCCCCACCACGTCGGCGACGAGGCGGACGATCCCGTCGGGGTCGTGGGCGGGCGTGTCACGACGCAGCCGGCGCAGGATGCGCCCGTCACCGGCCACGAGCCCGGCCATCGTCTTCGTCCCGCCCACGTCGACGCCGACGGCCAGCCCGTCCGACGGTGGGGGACCCGCCTGTCCCACCCCGGACCCTCTAGAAGCGCAGGAGCGCGGCCACGGGGTGTCCGTGCAGCCTGGTCCCGTCGCGGAACAGCTCGACCTGGGCGTCGGCGCGCACCGCCTCCTCGATGACCTCGTCGACGATGTCGTCGATCTGCTCGACGGGGGTGCCGTAGGCGGCGGCCTCGTCCTCGTGCAGCGCCAGCGCGCCGCTCGCGCTGCGCCATCCGGGGACGCCGGCGCCCTCCACCACGAACAGCACCCCGACCCGCTTGGCGTTGACGGCCTCGACGACGTGGCGGATGCCGAACGCGGCCTTCTCGGCCTGGCCCTGGGCCGCCGCCAGGCGGTCCAGCAGCTCCCGGCGGCGGCTGGAGACCAGCTCCTGCTCGATTTCGCGGAGACGGTCGCGCAGGTCACCGGCGGCGGCGTGCAGCGGCAGCGACAGGGGCTCTCCGTGCTGCACCTCGCGCAGGTAGGGGTGCAGCCGCTTGGAGAAGTCGACCGCCTCCTCGTGCGGGCCCGCGAGGACCAGCGCGTCGACCCGCTCGTCGGAGTGCAGCCGGCGCAGGATCTCCGCGGTGTCCTTCTTGTGCAGCAGGACCCCGTGCTCGATGTTGCGCTGGAAGCGGGCCTGGGACCAGCCACCCTTCTCGTGCTGGCCGTGCACGGCCGAGTTCGTGGTCAGGTACTCCCAGGCCCGGCCGAGGTGGTAACGCAGGATGCGCGCCCGGTCGCGCTCGATGATCACGAGGACGACGTGGTGGGAGCGGCCCAGCAGCGCCTGCAGCGGCACCACGTAGGGTCGGTCGGCGATCCGCAGGATGTTGCGGACGCTGATGGCCACCTCCACCTGCTCGAAGACCTCCCCCTCGGCGCTGAACACCGCCAGGCCGCGCGTGTCGCCGCGGTCGAACTCGCTGCGGACCCAGCCGTCGATGGCCTCCAGATCAGCGTGGACCCCCCCGCGCCGCTTGACGTCCAGCCGCTCCGCGGTGTGCCGGGCCTCGCGGACCAGCCCGTCCAGCCGGGCCAGGTAGTCCGCCGCCTTCGGGTACCGCGAGCCGTCCGTATCCAGGTACAGGCTGGTGACGCACGCGTCGGTCGCCGGCCTGTCGACGAGCTTGCGGATCTCGGCTGCGGTCACGTCCACGGGGGCTCCTTCGTCGGCCGGGCAGTGTAGCTCGGCGACCCCGACCGCTACCGGCCGGCGCCCGCCTCCACGCGCCGTTTCATGCCCCGCAGCGCCCCGTCGACGATGTGCCGCGCCACGCTGCGCCGCACGACGGCGGGCACCGCCACAGTCGGCTCGACCGCCAGCTCGTAGGTGACCTCGGTCGAGCCGTCCGGGCGCTCCCGCAGCAGGTAGGCACCGTCGTTGCGACGCACCTGGTCCCCCTCGACGAGGCGCCAGCGCATCGCGTCGGGGGCGTAGGTGTAGGCCAGCACCATCGCCACCCGCACGATCCTCGCGTCGAATAGGAAGCGGACCCGGGTGGCCAGTCCCTGGTCGTCGGCCTCGAGGACGTCGACCTCGAGCACCTCGGCCTGCCACTCGGGATAGCGCTCGAAGTCGGAGATGGTGTCCATGACGGCGTCGGAGCCGGCGTGCACGACGATGTGCTCACGCACCTCCTCGGTCACCGTCAGGCTCCCGCCCCCAGAACCACCCCGAGCGCCAGCAGCCCGGGCAGGGCCCCGACCAGCGCCCGCACCGGCGTCCGATGCGGTCCCTGCAGCCAGGCGGCCAGCCAGACGCTGGAGACGGCGAAGCCGGCCACCAGACCGCCGACGTGGGCCTGCCAGGCAATGTTGGGGATCACCAGCGGCAGGGCCAGGTTGATGGCCAACAGCATCACCAGCTGCTGGAAGACGGCTCTGCCGGCGACCGTGTTGCGGCTGCGGGTGAACACGGCCAGCCAGGCCCCGAACAGCCCGAAGATGGCCCCCGACGCCCCGACTGCCACCCCGGTGCCGAGCAGGAAGAACAGCGCGCCGCCGGCGAGCGCGGAGCTGAGGTACAGGGCCGTGAACGCCCAGCTGCCCACCCGCTCCTCCAGCGCCGGTCCGAAGATGTAGAGCGCCCACATGTTGAAGCCGATGTGCACCAGGCCCTGGTGCAGGAAAGCCGCCGTCAGCAGCCGCCACCACTGCCCCGCCTCGACCGCGCCGTTGGCCTGGGCGCCGTAGACGTACAGCTGCCGGCCCAGGTCCGGCGTCACCAGGGTGAGCGCGAACACGGCGGCGGACAACGCGATCAGCACCGTGGACACCGGCGCCCGCCTCACACCGGGGCCACCGATCTCGTCGGCGGTGATGACCCGCGCCCGGCCCTGCGGGGCGGCGCAGTCGGGGCAGCGCTGCCCC
>JALYGZ010000128.1 GCA_030776845.1 Actinomycetota bacterium | reverse complement strand
AGATGAGCACGAACTTGCCGACGTGCTCGTCGTTCGCCGCGTCGGCCACGACCCGGGTTCCGAGGACGTTGACCTTCACGGCCTCGCCGGGGTTGTCCTCCATCATCGGCACGTGCTTGTGCGCCGCAGCGTGCAGCAGGACCGCCGGTCGGTGCCGGGCCAGCAGCGCGCGCATCCGCGCGGCGTCGCAGACGTCGGCGACGCAGGGCACGAGCCGCACGCCGGGCTGGGCCCGCTCGGCCAGCTCGCCGTGGACGTTGAACAGCCCGTTCTCGGCCCGGTCGACCATGACGAGCGCGCTGGGCCGGAAGGGCAGGATCTGCCGGCACAGCTCGGAGCCGATGCTCCCGCCGGCGCCGGTGACGAGCACCGCGGACCCGGCCAGGTCGCGGGCGATCACCTCGAGGTCGAGGTGGACCGCCTCCCGGCGCAGCAGGTCGGTTATCGCGACCTCGCGGATGCGGGCGACGTTGACGGTGCCCTCCACGACGCCGGACAGCCCCGGCAGGACCATCGTACGCAGGCCGGCCCCCTCGCAGGTACCGACGATTCGGCGGATGTCGCGGCTGGAGGCGTGCGCGAGGGTGATGAGCGCCTGGCGCGCTCCGTGGCTCCGGGCGACGGCCGGGAGATCGTCGACGCGCCCGAGCACGGGCAGGTCGCCGATCACGCGCCCGAGCTTGGACGGGTCGTCGTCGAGGAACCCGACGGGGGCGACCCCAAGGTCGGGGCGGGCCAGAACCTCCCGCGCCACCTTGCCGCCGGCGTGCCCGGCGCCGACCAGCAGCGTCGCGACCATCTCGCGGGCGCCGCTTCGGATGGCCCGCAGCTCCCGGTGGTCGTTCCACGCCCGTCGGGCCGCCCGGGTGGCCAGGACGCCCAGAGCGGACAGCGTCAGCTCGATGAGGATGACGCCGAAGGGGATGAGCACCGCGGGCAGCACAGCCGGGAGCCCGGGAAAATGCCCGACGCCGATTCGGAAGGCGAGCAGGAACAGTGTGCCCGCGACCAGGGCCTGCAGGGTGCGGGCGACCTCGCGCAGGCCCATGTAGCGCCACGAGCTGCGGTAGGCGTCCGCAGCGTGCAGCGTGGCCAGCCGGGCGACCAGCACGATCGGCCACGCTCGGGTGAGCGCGCCGAGCAGCGGCTGCGGGACGGCCCCCTCGAAGCGCAGCATGATGCCGAGCCAGTAGGCGGCCGAGACCACCGCCGCGTCGATGAGCGGCTTGGCGGCGGTGGCGCTGCCGCGCAGCGCGGTGGCGGTCGGCCGGAAGGCGTGAAGCGGGGAGATGGACACGCGGCGGCGATCACGAGCTGGGAATAGACATCACCTGACACAGTAGCTGAAAATGGTCACTTCGGGCACATGAAGGCGGCTCAGCAACCGGGGCGCAAGGCGGCATGGACCAGGCCTCCCCATTCGTGCAGGACGGCGAGTGTGGTGTTGCCGGGTGGCATGCGTGTCCCGGCGTCGACGACGAATAGGTCGCCCCTGTAGCAGCGGCTCATCAGCAGGCGCGCGCGGGTGACGTGGAACGTCGAGGTGACGACGACCAGGGAGCGCCAACCTCTCGCGCGGGCCAGGGCCGAGAGGCGGCGGGCCTCACCCCGAGTGGTCGCCTCGTGGGGGGAGAAGCACACGACCGCGTAGCCGGCCCGGACTGTGTCGCAGTGGCGGTCCACCGGGGTGGTGGGCGCCTGCGAGCCACGCGACAGGGCGAGCACGGGGGCGACGCCCGACGCCATCAGACCCCGCGCCCGGTCGAGGCGCTCGCCGTCGCCACCGGCGAGCACCGCGACCGCGTCGCTGCGCCCGGGCTCGGGGGTCGGGGGCCACACGAACAGGCGCAGCGTCAGCGCGGTCCAGACGAGGACGGAGACCAGCGCCACCGCGGTGATCGCCTTGCCCGCCGTCAGCGCGACCGGGAGGCCGTATGGCGGCGCCAGGCGCGCCACACCCATGCCGTGGTCAGCACCTGCGCGCCAGCCATGCCGACCGCCGCGCCACGCGCGCCCGCGGCGACGGCCCCGGAGAAGCCGGCGACGATGAGGACCGTGGTGTCAATCAGGCGCAGACGCACGCTGTCCGTGGCGGCCTCGCGCACACGCAGGCCCAGGAAGGGCCCAAACGAGACACATGCTGCGGTCTGCTGCACGCCCACGGGGATGATCAGCCACCGCGCAGTGGCCCAGATGTCGCCGAGCAGCACGGGGCCTAGCGACCCTCCGAACGCGACCAGGACGGCGGTCCACAGCGCGGCGGCGGCGGCCAGCAGCGCGCTGACCCGGCTCGTGGCCCATGCCAGCCGCCTGGGGTCGGCCCGGACCCGGTTCAGCTCGGCGAGCCCGAGACCCCGCAAACCCGCTCTCAGGACGTTCACCGGTCCGTAGAGCACCTGCGCCGCGCGCAGGAGCGCGACCTGCACCACGGTTGTGGAAAGCGCGACCAGGAAGAGTACGACGCGCCCGGCGCCGGACACGATCAGGGAGTCGACCGTCAGATGGGGGGCCAGGTCCAGGTGACGGGTCAGCCACGACCTCGCGCCCCTGACGTCCGGCCTCGTCCCCAGAGCGTGCCCCCCGATCAGGGCGCCTGGCACGCTCGCGACGCCCCAGGCGACGATGAGCCAGGTCGCGCTGGCGCGGCCCGTGAGCACGACGGCGACCATGAGCGGCACCTCCAGGGAGGTCCAGGCCAGGTCGCTGGCGAAGGCGGCTGCAGGCCGGTGTCGCGCGAAGCCCACGTAGCGCAGGGCGTCCTGGCAGGTCAGCGCCGGCAACAGCGCACCGAGCGCGACCAGGGTTGTGCCCAAC
>JALYGZ010000127.1 GCA_030776845.1 Actinomycetota bacterium | reverse complement strand
ACGGCATCGAGCTCGATCCCGTCGCCGCCGAGCGAGCACGGCGCTTCTGCGAGCGCGTCTGGGTGGGCGACCTCCAGCACATCGACGCGGAAGAGCTGGATGGTCCCTACGATCTCCTGCTGTTCGGCGACACCCTCGAGCACGTCGCTGATCCCGTCACCGTCCTGCAGGTCCTCGCCACCAAGTTGCGCCCCGCCGGCACCCTCGTGGTGAGCATCCCCAACGTGGCCAACTGGAGTGTGCGCCTCGGGCTCCTGGCCGGACGGTTTCGCTACACAGAGAGAGGGATCCTCGACCGCACGCATCTACGCTTCTACACTCGCCGAACCGTCGTCGAGATGCTGGAGCAGGCCGGGTTCACGGTCGACCGCGTGGTGGGGACGATCCCGGTCCCCCTCGTCCACTCGGAGCCTCTGTGCCGCACAGCTCACCTGTTGGGCAACCTCAGGCCCTCGCTGTTCGCCTACACCTTCGTCGTCACCGCCCACCTCGCCTCAGCGAGCAGCGCAGCGGGCCCGGGATCGCCACCGTCCCGCCGGTGACTTGCCCGGTCGCCGCTCATGATCGCGGTCCGCAACGGCCCTACCGGGAGGCAATGCCCTTCACCGCCGGCGGGCGGCGAGCGTACCCGGCAGCAATCGCGCGAAGGAGCCGAGGGCCCGGAGCCTCACGGTGACCATCCCCCACCTCGGTGCCGTCCTCCGCATCAGCGAGCCCGCCACATCGCGGCGGGCGTACGACGCGGTCACGAGCACGGACCGGCCGACGGCGGCGACCGACCGGCGGAGTGGCGCGTTGCGGGCCAGGGTCAGCAGCCGGTTGCGCTCGTTGTAGAAGGCGAACAGCTTCGATCCCTCGTCGCTGCTGGCGCTGTGGACGTGACGGACCACCGACTCGGGGACGTAGCGGTAGCGCCAGCCACGGCGCCGGCCCCGCCAGGCCAGGTCGAAGTCCTCGTAGTACAGGAAGTAGCGCTCGTCGAAGAGGCCGACGTCGTCGAGGTAGCGACGGGACAGCAGCACCGCCGCACCCGACCAGGCGAACACCTCGGTGGGCGTGTCGTACTGGCCGCGGTCCGCCTCCAGGTAGCCACGGTCGGCACCGTACTCGCCGTCGACCAGGGTCGAGCCGACGCTGTTGACGACGTCGTAGGGCTCTCCGCCCAGGGGCACCTCGAACCACTCCGGACGCTGACCGACGGTGATCTCCACCCGCCCGGCGGGGGACCGCAGGGTCGCCGGTGTGGACCCGTCCGCCGCCAGCCGCAGCTGGGCGCTCTCCGGGACCGGTCCCCCGGGCGGGACGGGGACCCGCACCTGCGCCGGTCCCGCCGTCCACCGGTACCTCTCCTCCTCAGCACCCCCGTACTCGATCCCCCAGAACCCGTCGACGAACTGTGCCTGGCGGAACACGTCGGCGCCTCCGACCCGCAATCCGCTCACCCGCACCGCCAACGCTCGACGGTCACCCCGCCGCCGCGGGACGGTCGCCGACTCCACGTGCACATCCACGAAGGAGGAGGCGAAGACGATCTTGGGGCAGGCCGCGCCTACAGACGGGTCCGCCTCGAGCGCACCGACCAGAGGGGTGAGCCAGCCCGGGCTGACGGTGGCGTCGTTGTTCACGAGGGCGACGTACTCGGCCGATCCCACGTGGCCGACGCCGAGGTTGCAGCCACCGGCGAACCCCAGGTTGGCGCCCGACTCGATCACCCTGACCGCAGGGTGCCGGGCCCGTGCGGCCTGGACCGCTCCATCGGTGGAGGCGTTGTCGACCAGCACCACCTCCAGCCGCTCGGCGGGCCATTCGGTGGCGAGCAGGCTGCGCAGGCACTCGAGGGTGAGCTCGCCGCCGTTGAAGTTGACCACCACCACGCGGACCAGGGGACGGTCGGCCCCGTGCTCGGGGCTCACACGTAGTAGCGGTTGATGGTGAGCAGCATCGAGAACAGCGAGTGCCACGCAGCAACAGTCACGAGCACGGCCCCAGCGGTCTGGCCCCAGCGGCGACCCACGCCCCGGGCGGCGAGAGCCACCACCGCGCCGTAGAGGGGCAGGAGGGTGAACAGGTAGCGGGGCTGCTCGAAGTTGAACCCCGAAGCCTCGCGGTAGCGGTAGCCAGTCACGGCAACCAAGAGAAGCGTCCCGGCCAGCATGGTTGCGTACACGGCGAGTTCCGGCCAGCGACGACGAAGCGCCTCCCGGCACCGCGCCAGCTCCACGCCGGCGAACCCGGCTACCACCACGAGCACGGCCAGACCCAGCAGGTTCACCCACAGCGGGAACCCGTACTGGAACCATCCGAAGCGGCCGACGAACCCCTGGAGGTAGACGTCCCACACCGGGTACTCGGGGTAACCCGGGAAGGCGTCCACCATGAACGGCAGCCGGGGGAGGAAGAACTGCCACAGGTAGGAGAGCTGGCCTCGCAGCGTCGTGGCCCTTTCCACCGCCCCCGAGACCATGCCGCCGGTCGCCGCCGCCAGCGGACGGTCGAACACGAGGACGTCCAGCGCCAGCCAGCCGGCGGTGACCCCGGCGAGAAGGCTTCCCGCTGCCAGCGCGCCCTGGCGGGCGGACGAGCGGGCATCCCCCCTCGACCGCCAGCACAGCACCAGCACGCCGAGTGCGGCACCGGGAAGGAGCCCCACCATGGTCGCCTTGACGAGCACGCCGGCGGCGGCGGCGGCGCCGAGGGCGACGCCGCGGCGTCGGGTGAGCCCCAGCCGGAAGCAGCGGGCGATCACGAGCAGCACTACCGCCCCGGCGGCGTAGACCATGGCGTCGTTGTTGACCCCGCCAGAGATGGCGCCGAGCAGCGGATGGAAGCCGACGACCAGCCCTCCGACGGTCCAGGCCCACGGCGTCCCGGGAAGGAGCTCCCGAAGGAAGAGAAATGCCGATGCAACGGTGACGCCGGCGAGCATGGCGGAGACCACGCGCATCAGGTAGAGGCGGTCGAGGAGCGACAACGACGAGCCCACCGCAGCCGGCACGGCCTCGTAGACGTAGTAGAGCGGCGGGTAGGTCACGGCGTTCTTGACCGCGCTCTCCTCGATGGGCGGTCGTGGGCGGTTGAGCTCCCGGCGCACCCGCCGATCCTCGGCGCTCGACCAGGTGGGTCGCTGGTCCAGGCTGAAGGGGAGACCCTCGAGGAGGAAGTGCTGCTCGCCGCGGTCCGGCACCGGGGTCACGGGTCGCGGCGGGCGTCCCGACTCGGCCAGGAACTGGGCGTACGAGAGGTGCGAGCGCTCGTCAGGGACCTGCAGCGGCGGCGTCACCAGCGCCCACACGACGGCGTTGAAGACGGCGAGGGCGGCGCACGCCCACATCCTTGACCGGCTCACCCGCCGCCCCCGCGCCCTGCACCGTCGGGTGGCGGCGCCTCCCGGCACGCCAACAGGACGGCGACGATCGCCGATCCGCCGGCCACGGCCAGCACCAGCCACATGGTCCACGGGCCGGCGAACGAGGGCTTGAACAGGGCGAAGCGGCCGGCCACGGTGGGAGCCAACGCCCACAGCGACTCCTCGCCGACCCGGAACAGGTCGATCCTGACCTCTTCGAGCGCTCCGTCGACGTCCTGATTCGCCTTGATGTCCACAGGAGTGCGGTTGCCGGCGAACGCCATCGGACTGGGCCCCAGGTTCTCGATGCAGACCTCGGCGTCGTGCAGGTTGCGGCCAGGCGGCTGGATGGGGACGTCGAGTGCCCCCAGCCGGTACCCGCCGTCGACCTCGCGCCGGGTGACGACCTGGCCGGAGTCGGCGTCGGCGATCGAGAACCGCAGAGGTTCGCCTCTCCTTCCGCTGTCTGAGCCGGCGTAGACCCGCAACGCCCCGGTCTCGGCCGGGACGAACTGCCCCTGCTCGCACCGCTCCTCGCCTGGTGGGACGACCAGCACCGCGCCGCTGGCCACGACACGGGAGTTGCTGGCGGCGAGACGCGGGCGTGCGTCGCTGACCACCGCGACCAGCAGGGCCGCGAACGCGGCGGAGACCAGTGCCGCCGCCACCAGTGCCGGCTTCGACCAGCGGGTCCGCACCTGTCAGGTGGCGGTGGTCGCCTCGAGGAGCTCCCGGAGACGCCGGCGGGACAGGTGCGAGTCCGATCCGCCACCC
>JALYGZ010000126.1 GCA_030776845.1 Actinomycetota bacterium | reverse complement strand
GCGCAGGCCGGGGGGGAGCGCGCCGACGAGGTGCGCGGTCGCCACGGCCTGCCTCAGGCCGGGTCCGCCGGCGGGCCGCCCCCTCGTCGGGGGGCCGCGGCGGCGATCCGGGCCGCCCACTCGTCGGGGGCCGACAGCTCGTCGGTCGAGGGCACGTGGGCGACGTCCTCCCACACGCGGTTGAACGTGCCCCGGCCGTGATGCTCGGCCACGCGCAGGATGAACTGCTCCCCCACCCGGTACTGCTGGGCCTTGAGCGACAGCCCGAGCGCGCCGCGCAGCGCCCGGTCGACCGGTCGGGAACGCCGGCGGTTGAGCAGGGTGCGCACCCTGCTGGAGTCCAGCGGGGCCCCGTCGCGCTGGGCCAGCTCCGCGCCCCAGTCCATGGCCACGTTGCCGTGGCCCTCCAGCAGCGACATGAGCGCCTGCGCGCGGTCGATGGTGCGCGCCTGGGAGGGAGTGAGCACCACCTCCAGCAGCGCCTTGGGCTCGGCGAGCCGGGCGGGGTCGCGCATCAGCTCCTGCAGCCGGCCCATCACCTCGCGCACCCGCTGGGGATCGATGCGGGTCTCCGCGAGGTACTCGTCCAGCAGCCCCCGCAGGTGCGGGCGCAGCCACGGCACGGCCTCGAACTGCAGGCGGTGGGCGATCTCATGCAGGCAGATCCCCAGCCGGAACTGCTCGGCGGTCAGGCCGCTGCCGGGCAGCAGGGTGCGCTCGAGCTCCAGCACGTTGGGGCCGACGAGCGTGAGTCGTCCCGGCTCCTCGTCACCGGGCAGCAGCACCTCGTACTGGCCCAACACCTTGGTCGCCAGGTAACCGAAGACCACCCCCAGCTGCACGGCCAGCACCCGCCGGGCGGCGGCGCGCGAGACGCCGTCGGCCCGCATCAGGCGCTCGGCCAGCGGGTCGGTCAGCCAGGCGATGCTGGCCAGGTTGTCCCGTACCCAGCGGCGACGACCGACGACGCGGCATGTGGCTGGTGCGAGCCCGTCGCCCAGCCCCGTCGCCGCGCGGGCCAGGACGTCGGCGCGGGCCACGGTGTCCCGCAGCTCGGCGCGCAGGGTCTCGGCGTCAGAGCGGGTGGCCTGCGGCAGGGAGCCCGAGGCCACCATCCAGGCGACGCGCTCGGCCAGGTCCCAGTCCGCGAGTGTCGTGGTGGGCACGGGCTCCCCTTCGGGTACGGGTCGGACCGCGGCGCGGCGGGCGGGCCGTCAGCGGCGGCGGCCTCTGGACTTGCGTCTGGCCTCGGAGGCGAAGCGCGGCTGCCACGCCAGGTAGAAGAACAGGATCAGCAGCGCCGCGAGGGCCCCGGCCGCCAGGAGCGGGTACAGCAGCCAGGGCGTGAACGACGGGGGGACGTACGGCTCGGGCCGGTACTCGCGGGCCACCGGGTTGTTCTTGGTGACCTCGTCGACCGTGGGCGGTGGGCCCGTCTCGACCGGGGTCTCGGTGCCCACGGGCTCCTCCTGGGCGGCGACGGGGACCGCCGGTCCCACCAGGCACGCCAGCACCAGCAGCACGAGCAGCGCCAGGCGGCGCGTGGACATGCGCTTCCTCCGCCGCGAGCGAGTCGTCCGGGCCTCTCGCGGAACGGGCAGTGTAGCCCAGGACCGCTGCGGGGCCGCCCCGGGTGGGGGCCTGTACCTATACCTCAGCCTCAGACCCTCGGCGCGGACGGTCGCGGGACGCAAGTTCGGCCCGCATGGCATAGCCCAGCGCCGGCCACGAGAAGCCTCCCTCGGCCCCGGCGCCGCCGGGCCGGCCGCTGAACGCGTCGTAGTACTCGCGGAAGCCGTGGCGCTCGACCAGCGCGTCGAGCTGGTCCACGACGCGCTCCGCCAGGCCGTCGGCGCCGACGCGTCGCAGGACCAGGTGCGCCCAGTACATGACGGCCCCCCACACGTCGTTGCCCGCCCACAGCTCGTGGCCGCCATCCAGGCGCAGATCGGGGTCCAGGGGGTTGAAGCTGACCCCGCATGGGCCCCAGAAGCCCGAGCCCGGCGTCAGCCAGCGGTCCACGAAGCGCTCCGCGGCGTCGAGGGGGACGGTGTCGCATGCAGCCAGCAGAGCCCCTGCCGCGGTCGGCACCGGCAGCGGCCGTCCGGACACCGCGTCCCAGCCGCCGAAGCAGTCGTCGTCCCACAGGTGCTCCATGGCCCAGGCGGCGACCGCCCGCGCCCGCTCGACCCCGCCGGTGGCCTCGCGTGCCAGCACGTACCAGCCGAGCATCGTGGGGTCGGCGACCACGAACGGGTGGCCGCCGTCCAGCGCCGCACGGGCGCGCCACCCCCGCCGCGCGGCCTCGAGGCTGATGATGCGGACCCGCTCGTGCCACGCCAGCCCGTCGCCGCCGGGCAGCAGGCCCGCGTACATCGGCGAGGCGTCGGTGCCCGACTCCAGCGGGTGCAGGATCACCGGCACCCCGTCGGCTCGGCCCTCGCTCCCGGGGCCGGACACGGCGCGCCGAGCATCGATGGCGTCCAGCGCCGCGACCGCCCGACCGAGCAGGCCGGGCGCGACGTGCGCGGCCGCATAGACCGGCGCGGGGGGGTCGATCA
>JALYGZ010000125.1 GCA_030776845.1 Actinomycetota bacterium | reverse complement strand
CCGCAGCGCCGGCGACCGGGCGCAGCGCCGGCGCCGGGCGGGAGGGCCAGTCGAGCGCCACCCGGCCCTCCCGGGCGCGCAGCCCGAGCAGCGCCCGCAGGCCGATGAACGAGTAGCGACCCCAGCGCTCACCACGCTCAACCGACTCCAGCAGGAAGGTGGGCCCGCCGACGCGCCGCACCCGGTCGTAGACCGAGACCGGCGTCTGCAGGTCCGCGAGGACCTCGCGCCAGACGGGGACGATGGCGTGGTCGCCGGCCAGTGCGACGAACTCGGCCCGCGACGGACGGTAGGCCGGCGGCGTCACGCCGGTGGCAGCGGCCGGTGGAAGCAGCTGCGCGCGCCGGTGTGGCAGGCGGCCCCCGGCCCACGCTGGTCGACGCGCACGAGCAGCGTGTCGCCGTCGCAGTCGGCCACGACCTCGACGACCCGCTGCACGTTGCCGCTGGTCGCGCCCTTGTGCCAGGGCTCTCCCCGGGTGCGCGACCAGAACACGGTCTCGCCGTGGCGCATGGTCTCCGCCAGCGTGGCCGCGTTCATCCAGGCGAGCATCAGCACCTCTCCGGTGTCGTGCTGCTGCACGATCGCCGGCACGAGGCCCGCCTCGTCGAAGCGCAGCGCCGCCGTGAGCGTCTCCATCCGTCTCCCAGCCGCCGTGGCCCGGGTGCCCCCGGCGTGTGGGCCGGCGCGTCGTCCCGCGCGGGCCTCCAGGCGATGTTAGTTTGTCCCCTCTCCACCGGAGTAGCGGGCCGACCCCCGTCGGCTCCGACCCCGGGCCGCACCGTCGGGGGCCGCGCTGTGAGGTACGTCGCCACCTTCCGCACCATGAAGGACGCCCGCAGGGCGATCGCCGCGCTGGAGCGCGGCGGGGTGCGCGCCTCGAGCATCACCCTGGCGGGTGAGAAGCTGGAGGCGACCCGTCTGGCGGGCACCGGACGCCGTGACGAGCGGGTGCTGCGCTTCGGCACCAGGACCATGGGGGCCGGTGTCGCGCTCGGGACCGCGGCCGGGGGTGTCGCCGGCGCGGCCGTCGGCGCCCTCTTGTACGGCTGGCTGTCGGTGGGGATGTGGGCGTGCGTCATCGTCGGCGTCGTCATCGTCGGCCTCCTGGGCTTCTTCTGGGCGACCATCGGGGTGACCCCGCAGAGCGAGGCCGGCATGGCGGCCCTGGAGTCCGACGACCCCGCCGGCGACGTCACGGTGGAGGTCCGGACCACCGACGACGGCGAGATCGCCGCCGCCGAGAAGGCGCTGGACTCGGCGTCGCCCGAGCGGGTCGACCGGCGCGAGTGACACGGCGGCGCCCCGCCGCTCGGCCGCCGGTGTAGGGTGCGTCGACCGGGCGGGGATGCCGGCTGTCGGGGCCTCCGCCGCAGACGTTGACACGGTGATGCCGTCGGCTCGCGTGAGGGGGCGTGGCATGGGTGACCGTCCCGCGCCGGCCCGCCGGTGGACGCGGTGGGGGCTGGCCCTGGCCGCCGTGGTCCTGGCGGGCTGCGGGGCGAGCATTCCCGAGGCCCGCTCCCAGCAGGTCGACGAGGGCGACCCGCAATTCGGCGAGCAGGCCATGGTCGACTACGGTTGCATCAGCTGCCACAACATCCCGGGGGTCCCCGGCGCCGACGCCTACGTCGGGCCCCCGCTGGACCGCTTCGGGCAGCGCTCCTACATCGCCGGCTCTCTGACCAACACCCAGCGCCACCTGGTGCGCTGGATCATGGATCCCCAGTCGGTGGAGCCGGGAACGGCGATGCCGGACCTGCAGGTCACCCGGCAGGACGCGTTGAACATGTCCGCGTACCTGCTCGGGCTGGAGTGACCCGGCGGCGCGAGCCGCCGGGCATCGCGCCGGTCACCGCTCGTCGCCTCGCCCCTCGGGCCAGCGGACCCCGGTCAGCAGGGCGTCGTCGACGCCGTGTTCCCCGCCGCAGAGCACCGACAGGGTGCCGTTGGCCTCCAGCATCGCGAGGTCCACGTCCTCCAGTCGCACAACGCCCTGGCCGCGGAGCATCGAGATGACGTCGGACTCCACGAGGTGGGCGTCGCGCAGGGAGGCGCTGTGGATGGCGCCGCGGGACACGAGCACGATCGGCGGCTTCTCCAGCACCCGGCGGACGCCCTCCCAGCGGGCCCGGCATACCCCGAGCAGGCGGTGGGTCGCCAGCAGGGCCACGACCGCCACGAGGCCCTGGAGGTAGGTCGGCTGGGGGCTGGTCGCGGTTCGCGCCACGATCGCGCCGAGCGCGACCGCCACGACGAAGTCGAACGGCGACATCTGCGCCAGGGTGCGGCGCTCGTCCAGCCGCAGGACCACGATGGTCGAGCAGTAGATCAGCACCGTCGACGCCGCCACGAACGCGACGGTGGGAAGGGAGCCGACGAACCAGGCGCTCATGGCCTCTCCGATGGTCGGTGTCCTCAGGGGGGCGGCGCCGGGGCCGCGGGTGTCTAGCGCCCGGTGCGGCCGTTGCGCAGCCGGTCGGCGAGGGCCCCGGCCACGGCGGCGACCATCGCGGTCGTCACCAGCGTCCGTCGCAGTCGCCTCCACCC
>JALYGZ010000124.1 GCA_030776845.1 Actinomycetota bacterium | reverse complement strand
GCCTCGACCGGCCGCAGGCGCCCGGCCTGCATGAGGTGGACGACGAAGGTCAGGTCGGCCAGCTCCAGCAACAGGTGCTTTCCGCGGCGACCGACGTCGTCGAGCACGCGGCCCACCGCCGCGTCCGGGGACGGCCGGTAGGTCTTCAGGGCCGTGAACGACAGTGGCTCGAAGCGCTCGAGCCGGGCACGGGAGAAGGCCACCGCCAGCCGCTCGGCGTGCGCCTGCACCTCGGGGAGCTCAGGCATCCGGCGGCCAGGCTACCGGCCGCTACACTCGCCGGCCCACCTCCGACCAGCGCAGGGGGCGTGAAGGTGACCGACACGGTCTGGCTGTCCCGCTCCGCCTACGAGCGGCTGCGTGCCGAGCTGGAGCATCTCACCACCGAGGGACGGCGACAGGCGTCGGCGGACATCGAGGCCGCCCGCGCCCACGGCGACCTGCGCGAGAACGCCGAGTACCACTCGGCCAAGGAGGAGCAGGGCAAGATGGAGGCCCGCATCCGCCAGCTCGACGACATGCTCCGGCGCGCGCAGGTGGGCGAGGCGCCGGAGGGCGACACGGCCGCCGCCGGCATGGTCGTCACCACCGTCGACACCGACGGCGACACCGACACGTTCCTGCTCGGCAGCCGCGAGGACCGCGTCGAGGGCATGGACGTGGTCAGCGTCGCGTCGCCGTTGGGCCGGGCGCTCGTCGGCCACCGGGCGGGGGACACCGTCACCTATGAGGCCCCGGCCGGCTCCTTCTCCGTCGAGGTCGTCGATATCCGCCCGCTGGCAGGCTGACACGACCGTGGGCCCTGCGGCTCCGAACGCCTCATCGGGGCTCGCGCCTCAAGGAACCCGGACAGGGGTCCGACACGCCGTTCAGGCCCCCGCAGCCGGCGCCAGTCTCAAAGGACCGCCATGATCGAGTTGCTGTTCATCGCCGTCGCCGCCGCCGTGGTCAGCCGGCTCGCGCGCCAGAGCGTCACCGACGCCCCCCACGACCGGGGCGTCACCGTCGACGAGCGGGTGTGGGCGGACCTGCGCAGCCGCCTCGAGGGCGTCGACCGGGGCCGGGCGGCCTGAGCACGCCCGCCGCCGGCCGACGGCGCGGTCAGCTAAAGTACAGCCAGACGATGCAGATCAGGGCGATCACGCCGATGCTGAGAAGGACGTCGGCGCGGCGCCACCCCGGTCGCTCGGTCAACTCGGGCGCCTCCGTCTCGGTCTTCGTCGCGCCCTCCACGGTCCCGGTCGTCGCGCCGGCGCCGGCCGCCGTCCCGGCCATCACCGGCTCCTCCGCCGTGGAGTAGGTCAGGCCCGCCAGGCGCTCCCGCGGCGGTGGCGAGGTGAGCAGGCTGACGCCCACCAGGATCGCCACGCAGACCACGAACAGCCCCGCGGCGACGTGCAGGAAGTTCCACTCGGCGACGGTCTCCCACACGGTGCCCGCCGGCAGCCCGTCCTGATTGAGGCCGTTCATGAGCTCGAGGACGAACCGGGTCAGCCCCAAGGCCGCCCCGGCGAGCAGGGAGGTGATCGCCCCCTGCGCGTTGACCCGGTGCCAGGCGATGCCCAGCAGGAACACCGCGGCGATCGGCGGGGCGATGTAGCCCTGCACGCTCTGCAGGTACACGTACAGCGTCGACGAGATGTTGTCGATGATCGGGATCGCCGCCAGCCCGAAGCCGGTCATAGCCGCCGTGGCGACGCGCCCGACCCACACGAGCTGGCGCTCCGAGGCCTGCGGCCGAAGCTCGCGGTAGATGTCCCAGGTGACCAGGGTGCTGGTGGAGTTGAACACCGACGACAGCGAGCTCATCAGCGCGGCCAGCAGGCCGGCGACGACGAGCCCCCGGATGCCGACCGGCAGGACGAAGCGCACGAGCGTGGGCAGGGCCTGGTCGGGCTGCTCGAGCTGCAGCGCGCCCTGCTTGGCCAGGGCGAAGGCGATGACGCCGGGGATGACGAACAGGAACAGCGGCAGGACCTTCAGGTAGCCCGCGAAGATCGTCCCGCGGCGGGCGCTGTCGATGTTGCGGGCCGCCAGCGTGCGCTGGACGATCACCTGGTCGGTGCACCAGTACCACACCCCCAGGATCGGCGCGCCGAAGACGATGCCGGTCCACGGGAACTGCGGGTCGCTGAGCGGCCGCCACAGGCTCATGTAGTTCTCGCTGACCGCCGACGTCAGGCCGGTCCAGCCGCCCAGCTCGGCCAGGCCCAGGACGGTGACGAGCAACGACCCCAGGACCAGCACGATCATCTGCATCGCGTCGGTGTAGACCACCGCGCGCAGGCCGCCCATGATCGTGTACACGCCGGTGAAGGCCACGGTCAGCAGCGCGCCGGTCCAGAAGCTGACCCCCATCAGGGCCTCGAACACGATGCCGCCCGCGTACAGCGTCACGGCGATCTTGGTCAGCACGTACGCGACGATCGACACGATCGACAGGTACCAGCGCGACGCCGGCGAGAACCGCCGCTCCAGGAACTCCGGCATGGTGAACACGCCGCTCTTGGCGTAGAAGGGCACGAAGACCCAGCCGAGCAGCAGCAGCACCAGCGAGGCGATCACCTCGAACTGGCCGACGGCCACGCCGCTGTCGGCCGCCGTGCCGGCCAGGCCGACGAGGTGCTCGGAGCCGATGTTCGACACGAACAGCGAGGCGCCCACCACGAACCAGCCGACGTTGCGCCCGCTGAGGAAGTAACCGGCGGCGGTCTCGTCGGCCCGCTCCTGGCGGTAGGCCCACAGGGCGATCAAGGCGACGACGACGAAGTAGCCGATGAGCATGCCCCAGTCCAGCGCCTGCAACTGACCGGTCATGGTGTCGCTCCTGTCCCCGAGCCGTCCGGTCCCCTAGCAAATGCCACGCATGTGAGGAAGTCAACCGGGCCCGGGCTCCGCGGCTCCGGGGCGGGCGGTCCGCCCGGGAAGATCACCGGTGAGGTAGCGCTGCAGCGTGGGTGCCACGAGGGCCACCAGGGCGTCCGGCGGCGCCGACGCGACCGGCTCCAGGCGCAGGACGTAGCGCGCCATCCCGAGCCCGACCAGCTGGGTCCCCACCAGCGAGGCGCGCAGCCGGGGCCGGTCGACGTCGAGGCGGGCGGTGACGGTCCCCAGGATCTGCGTGGTCACGAACTCGCGCAGCAGGGCGGCCGCCCGTTCGTTGGTCACGGCCGAGCGGATGAGCGCGGCGAAGGACCCGCCGTCGCCCTCGGCGTCCCACACGGACAGGAACAGCCGCAGCAGCCGCTCGCCGAGCCCGTCGGGACCCGCCGCCAGGACTGGCGGGAGCAGCTCCTGCGGACGTACCGGCACCTCCAGGGCCGCGGCGAACAGCCGGTCCTTGGTGCCGAAGTAGTGGTGCACGAGGGCGGCGTCGACCCCGGCGTCACGCGCGATGCGCCGCATCGTCGCGCCGGCGTAGCCGTCCCGGGCGAAGCGCCGGCGCGCGGCCTCCAGAATCGCCTTCCGGGTATCGCCGCCGCCGGGGCGCCGCCCCGTTCGGGGCGTCACCGCGCGGCGCCGCTCAGGGTCACGAAGGCCTCCTCGAAGGTGGCGGGCTCGCACGCCAGCCGCGCGTCCACCCCGGCATCCTGCAGGACGGCCCGCACCCTCGCGAGCTCGCCGCCGGGGACCCGCAGCGTCGCCCCCACCAGCGCCACCGTGAGCCCGGCGGCCTCGAGCGCGTCGAAAGCCGCGGGCCAGCGCGCCGTGCGGACCACCACCACCCGGGCCTGCCCGACGACCTGCCGGGTGGTCCCGGAGGCCACGACCCGCCCGGCGGCCATGACCAGGACGCGGTCGCACTGGGCGGCCTCGTCCATGGCGTGGGTCGACACCAGCACCCCGGCGCCCCCGGCCGCGGCCTCGCGGACCTGGTCCCACAGCGCGATCCGTCCCAGCGGGCCGACCCCCGACGTCGGCTCGTCGAGCACGAGCAGGTCCGGGCGGTGGTCCAGCGCCAGCGCGACCGCGATCCGCCGCTGTGTCCCGAGCGGGACGTCCCGCACGAGCGCACCACCCATGCCGGCGGGCATCGTCGCCGCCGGCGCGCTGTGGTCACCGAAGGCGCCGGCGGTGAACCGGCGGTTCTCGTCGACGGTGAGGTCCTCATACAGTCCCAGGCCCTGCGGGACGTAGCCGAGGCGGCGCCGCGTGCGGATCGACGGCGGCTGCCCGAAGAGGCGGACCTCGCCGCCGGTGGGCTCCACGAGCCCCAGCAGCATGCGGATGAGGGTGGTCTTGCCCGCGCCGTTGGCCCCGAGCAGGCCGACGACCTCCCCGGGGTCCAGCGCACAGTCGACCCCGTCCACCGCGGTCAGCGCGCCGAACCGCTTGCGCGCCGAGCGGGCCGTCAGCAGCGCCATGCCGTCACTGTCCCTCGCCGCGGTCCCGCGTGGACCCGAGCGCCGCCGCGATCACCGCGTCCTCGAGGGTGGCCGCGACAGGCGCGGCGTCCCCCGGGGCCCGCTCGCCGTACA
>JALYGZ010000123.1 GCA_030776845.1 Actinomycetota bacterium | reverse complement strand
AGCGCCACCAGCGCCAGGACGCTGAAGGTCACCCGCCGCCGCAGCCGGGCGTTCTGGCGCGCGACGGCGCGCCGACGACTGCGGATGCGCTCGTCGACCCGTCCGGGCGCCCTGGTGACGGTCATCCGGCGGCCCCCGGGTGATCGACGGGTTCGCCGCCGTGTCCGAAGCCGGCCAGCACGACCTCCGTGCGCAGCTCGACGCCCTGGCGCGCCGCCACCTCGGCCTGGACCTCGCGTATCACCCGGTGGACGTCGCGCGCGGTCGCTCCCCGCGAGCAGACGATGAAGTTCGCGTGCTTGTCGCTGATGCGTGCCCCGCCGACCCGGTGGCCCTTCATGCCGGACGCCTCGATCAGCCGGCCCGCGCTGTCGCCGTCGGGGTTGCGGAACACGCTGCCGCAGGAGGGCTCGCTGATGGGCTGGTGCTCCCGGCGCCACCGGCGCATCTCGGCCATGTGCGCGGCCAGGGTCTCCTCGTCGGCATGGCGCAGGCGCAGACCCGCGCGCAGCACCACCGCGCCCGACGGGAGAGCGGTGTGACGGTAGGTCATGCGCAGGTCGGCGACCGTCAGACGCTCCCGGACGCCGCCGCGGTCCAGTCGCGCCACCTCGGCCCACTCCAGGACCTCCGACAGCTCGCGCCCGTGCGCGCCGGCGTTCATCCGCACCGCCCCCCCGAGCGTGCCCGGGATGGCCACGCCGAAGGCGATCCCGCCGAGGCGGTGGCGGGCGACAGCGTTGGCCAGCACCGGCATGGGCTCGGCGGCGCCGGCGACCACGCGCTCGCCGTCTACCCGGACGCCGCGGAAGCCCCGACCGAGCGTGACGACGACGCCCGGCCAGCCCGAGTCGGCCACGAGCAGGTTGCTGCCCCGTCCGAGGATGAGCCACGGCGCCCCGTGGTCGGCGCATAGCCGGGCCACGGCGGCCAGGTCGGCGGGGTCCTCGGCGCGCAGGTAGGCCCTGGCGGGGCCGCCGACGCGCATCGTCGTGTGGGCCGCGAGGGGCTCGTCGACGGTGACGGCGCCGGCGGCCGCGGCCCGCAGGTCCTCGATCAGCCCGGGTTCAGGCACGGCGCTCCTCCAGCCGGCGCAGCAGCACGGGGCCGAGCTCGGTGATGTCGCCGGCGCCGAGGGTGAGGACCAGGTCGCCCCGGCGGGCCAGCCGCGACACGACGTCCGCGGCGTCGCCGGGCAGGGGGACGTAGTGGGTGTCGGCCAGCCGGGCCCCCGCGGCGTCCGCGACGAGCGCGCCGGTGACCCCGGGCACCGGCGCCTCGCCCGCGGCGTACACGTCGGTGACCACGGCCACGTCGGCCCCCGCCAGCGCGACGCCCAGCTCCGCGCCGAGCGCAGCCGTCCGGCTGAAGCGATGCGGCTGGAAGACGGCGACGACGCGGCCGTCGGGGTGGGCCTGACGCGCCGCCTCGATAACCGCCCGCAGCTCGGTCGGGTGGTGGCCGTAGTCGTCGACCACGGTCACCCCCGCTGCCTCCCCCAAGCGCTGGAAGCGGCGCTGGGCGCCGGCGAAGGTCTCGAGCGCGGCCCGGATGGCATCCGGACGGGCGCCGGCCCACAGGGCCGCGGCGGTGGCCGCGGTCGCGTCGAGCACGTTGTGGCGCCCCGGCAGCCGCAGGCGGAAGGCCCCCAGGTCGTCGCCGTCAAGCTTCAGGCGGAAGGTCGAGCCGGACGGCTGGGGCGTGCGCGCGAGCACGCGCAGCCGGGCGTCGGCGGACTCTCCGTAGGTGAGGACCTCCCCGGTGAGGCGGGGGCGGATCGCCCGCACCCCGACATCGTCGAGGCAGACGATCGCCGGGGCGCCGCCCTCCCGGCGGGCCAGGAACTCGACGAAGGCGTCGCGGACGTCCTGCAGGCCCTCGTATCGGTCGTGGTGATCCATCTCCACGTTGGTCACGATGGCACAGGACGCCCGGTACGCCAGGAAGGAGCCGTCGGACTCGTCGGCCTCCGCGACGAACACCTCGCCGGTGCCGTGATGGGCCCTGGTCCCCGAGCCGTGCAGGGAGCCCCCGATCGCGAACGACGGATCCAGGCCCTCCGCCTGCAGGCAGACCGTGGTCATCGAGGTGGTCGTCGTCTTGCCGTGGGTCCCGGCCACGAGCAATTGTCGACGCCCGGCCATGAGCGCCGCCAGCAGCTCGGCCCGGTGCAGCACCGGCAGCCCGAGCTCCGCCGCGCGCCGGACCTCCGGGTTGTCCCCGGGGACGGCGCCGGAGACGACGACCACGTCCGCGTCGCCGACGTGGGCGGCGTCGTGGCCCACGTGGACGGTCGCGCCCATCGCGGACAGCGCGGCGCGCGAGCGGCCGCCGCGCAGGTCGCTGCCGGTCACCGGGTGTCCCCGCTGCAGCAGGATCCAGCCCAGCGCGCTCATGCCGGCGCCGCCGATGCCGACCAGGTGCACCCG
>JALYGZ010000122.1 GCA_030776845.1 Actinomycetota bacterium | reverse complement strand
CGCGTGGGCACCAGCGCGGCCGTCGGCGAGGTCGGCCGGAGCCGGGGCCACTCCCGCTCGCGCGTCCGACCGTGTGGGGACAGCGGCGTCCGGCGGGGCGTCGTCGGCGCGGAGGCGGAACCGTCGCCCGGTCAGGACGTCGCGGACCGCAGCCAGGGCCTCGTCAGCAGGCTGGGCGGTTTCGATCGTGGCGACGTGGGGCTGGCCAGCCAGGTTGCGTGAGCGGGGCGGGCGGCCGCGGCGCACCAACCGCCAGTACGCCCGGTAGCGGGGGACCAGGCAACTCGTGAGGCTGGTGAACAGGAGCGCGAGCAGCACGAGGAACCACGGCGCGCCGAAGACGTCGTAGGCCCCCACGGCGTCGAGGAGGCGGGCGGGGAGCTGCCCCGGCCCGGCCGTCCCGTCCAGCCACTGGGCGACGGTCTCACCGACGTTGGGACGTTGCGGGACGACGGTGGCCAGGAACGTCGCCGCCCCGAGAGCGGCCAGTAGGTACAGCGCGGTGCGCATCCGCCGCAGCCACCGCCACAGTGAGACGGCCGCCTCCACCGGGCCGGGGATCAACGGCCCACGTGCACGGGGCGAGGCCGGTTCGGACATCAGATCGGCGGCTCGAAGCCGGTGACCAGCGGACGCAGCCACACGATGAAGGCGCGCCACAGCCCGGTGATCATCGCGACGCCGACCGTGACGAGCACCCCGCCGCCCACGGCCTGCAGCACGCGGGCGCGGCGGCGCAGGAACGCCAGCCCGCCCGACAGCCGCCGGAACAGCAAGCCGAACACGATGAACGGCAGGCCGAGGCCAAGCGCGTAGACGAACGCGAGCGTCCCTCCGCGTAGCGTCCCGCCGCCCGCCGCCAGGGTCATGATCGCCCCCAGTGCCGGACCCAGGCACGGCGTCCACCCGACCCCGAACACGAACCCGAGCACCGGTGCGGCCAACAGGCCGTGGCCGGGGGCGCGGCCGGCCAGGCGCACCTCTCGGGTCAGCCGCCCGGTCGCCATCAGCACGCCGAACACCACGACCAGCGCGCCCATCACGACCTGCGCGACCGGGTTGGACTCCAGGAAGAAGAACGTCCCGACCGCGACACCGATCATCGTCAGCGGCACCGCGAAGCCGAGGACGAACAACGCCCCGCCCAACAGGACCCGCCCGCGGGCACCGACCCGGCCGGAGGCGAGCTCCTCCCCCGACAGGCCGGTGATGTACGACAGGTAGCCGGGCACCAACGGGACCACGCAGGGGCTGGCGAACGACACGATCCCGGCGGCGAAGGCGATCGCCGCCGCCACGACGACGTTGGCGTCGGTGATCAGCGTGTGGACGAAGTCGGTCATGGTCGGCGCAGACCTTACGGGGCGTCGGGTTCGTCGGCGACGTGGCGGACGACAGCGGCGAGCTCTGGTGCGCTTGTCTTCCCGAACAGCCGGGCGGCGACCCGACCGTCACGGTCGATCACGATGGTGGTCGGGATGGCTTGTGGGCCGACCCCTTCGAACTGGGCGGTGAAGGACGTCGACGGGTCGAACAGCGACGGGTAGGGGATGTCGAACTCGCGGATGTAGGCCTCCGCGTTGCTCTCCGAGTCCTGCAGGTTCACGCCGAGGAAGGCGACGTCGTCCCCGGCCAGCTCGCGGTACGCGTCGTTGAGGTCGGGCTGCTCCGCCCGGCACGGCCCGCACCACGACGCCCAGAAGTTCAGCACCACCGTGCGGCCCCGCAGGTCGCTGAGCGAGGTCTCACCCCCGCCGACGAGCCCCACGGTCGTGTCCGGCGCGGGCCGTCGATGCGACGCGTCGATCACGTCGACGCAGCCGCGTGCCGACGGCACGTCGACGCAGGTCGCGGGCGTGCCAGCCCCACACGCGGCGGCGACCACGGCGACGACGGTCGCCGCGGTCAGCAGTGCGCCGCGTTGGATCAGGTGGCTCCCACCGTGCGGGCCATGGTCTCGGGCGACCGCCCGCCGCCGAGGACAACGCATGCGACGCGGGCGTGTTCCCGTCCCCGCTCGCCGCGACCGATCGGTGTCGGTGTCCGGCCGGTCAGGCGGGGACGGGCTCGCGCTCGGCGGTGCGCTCCTTCTCGCGCTGTTCGATCCGGTCGAGCCCGAACAGGCAGGCGCCGAACGCCACCGCGGCGATCGCGGTCCACACCGCCGACGGGAACCAGATCGCGCCGGAGTCCTTGAAGGCGTAGAAGTTCGCCTCTTCGATGACGAACTCCTGGGGTTCGGGTGCACCCCCCGGCGGGACGTAGCTGGCGACGATCTGCAGCTTGGCGCCAGCGACCCGGAGCCCGCGGTCGCGCGCGACGAGGATCTCGGGCTCGTCAGGGTCGTCCTCGCGCGGCTTGACGCGGGCGCTCAGGAACGGCGACGCCGGCTCGAGGCCCTGCACCTGCGACGGGTCGGGGATCTTGTCGTTGATCGCCCGCCGACGCTGCTGGCCCAGCAACGGGGCGCCGGACTCGCTGGTCGGGAAGTACACCGACAGCATCCGGTCCACGGCGGGGGACAGGTCACCGATGAGCTGGTCGTAGCGGGGATCGTCCTCGAGCTCCTCCGGGGGGACGTTCGCCATGCCGACGAACTCGGCTGGGGTCTGGAAGGCGTCCAGGTCGTTGGTGACCTGGAAGTACTCCGCCCGCTCGGATCCCGGTTCCATCGGGAACCACTTGCCCTGGTAGTGATCGACGGACTGCCCGGGGAAGTACGTCAGGCCGGTCGCGATCGGTGTTCCCGGCGCACCGAACCACCAGAACACCCCGATGGCCGTCGCGAACGCGAAGAACGCCGTGCCGTAGATCAGGCCACCCTTCTTCCAGCCGTAGTTGGACCACAGCAGCACGAACACGCTGCCCGAGAAGAAGATGAACCCGATGATCGGGACGATCGTCGAGGCGATGTGGGTGCCCGGGATCCCCTCCTCGGTGGCCAGCAGCAGCGGCAGGTCGAGCAGCAGGTCAGGCATGGGTTCCTCCGGGTCTCAGGACGCCCGCTGTTGGATGCTCTGGAGGTAGTCCACCAGCCGCGTGATCGCGTCCTCGGTGAGCACCCCCTGCCATGCCGGCATCGGGGGCAGGCCGCCCGGCACCCGCCGCCCCTCCTCGATCGTGTGTCGGACCGCCTCGCGCGCGGCACGGTCGTTCTCCGGCGTCCCGTCGGCGCCGTACCGGGCGAACTCGTGGATCAGCTCGGGGG
>JALYGZ010000121.1 GCA_030776845.1 Actinomycetota bacterium | reverse complement strand
ATCGACGTCGGCTGCGGCCGGGGGGTCGACGCCCTCCTGCGCAACATCGAGGCCGCCGGGGTGTCGCCGGACCGCCTGCGCCATCTGCTGCTCACCCACGCCCACCCGGACCACTGCGGCGCGACGGCGGCGGTCAAGGAGCGCCTGCCGCACATCCAGGTCACGGCCTCCCCCCAGGTGGCGCGGTGGGTGCGAAGCGCCGACGAGCAGGCCATGAGCGTGGAGACCGGCAAGCGCGCCGAGTTCTACCCGGCCGACTTCGCCTTCCTCGCCGCCCGCGTGGACCGCGAAGTCACCGACGGCCAGCGCCTGTCCGTCGGCGAGGTGCGCGTCCAGGTCGTGGCGACGCCGGGTCACAGCGATGGCCACCTGAGCTTCCTGGCCCGCTCCCGCGGCCGGACGGCGCTGTTCGGCGGCGATCTCGTGTTCTTCGGCGGGCGGATCTCGCTGCTCAACAACTGGGACTGTCGACTGCGTGAGTACGCCGACAGCATGGCGAAGCTGGGGGACGCGCGCATCGACGCGCTCCTGCCCGGCCACCATTCGCTCTCGCTGAGGGACGGGCAACGCCACGTCGACACGGCCAACCGCAGGTTCGAGCACGGCTTCGTCCCGCCCAGCCTCGTGTGAGGCAGTGCAGGGTGGACCGGTCGAGGCGCCCCGGGCGGTCGCGGTCAGGACGCGGCGTCGACCAGCGCGACGGCGTCGATCTCCACCAGGGCGTCCTCGGCGACCAGGCGCGAGATCTCGACGAGGGTGCTCGCCGGGAGGGTCGGGCCGAAGAACTCCCGGCGCACGGGGTCAATCTGCGCGCGGTGGGCGATGTCTCGCAGATAGACCGTCACCTTGACCACGTCGGCGGGCGCCGCGCCCGCGGCCGACAAGGCGGTCCTCATGTTCTCCAGCACCTGGCGGGTCTGGGCGACCACGTCGCCCGAGGCGGCGATGTCGCCCGACGGATCATCGCCGAGCAGGCCCGAGATGAACACGAGGGGACCCCGACACACCACGTGCGCGTAGTGGCTCACGGGAGGCGACAGCTCCGGCAGGACAAGGTCGCGTCGCTCTGCCAGGTCCTCCCCCACCGTCAGGGTCCCGCAGCGACGGAGACTCCCACGCCGCCGGGTGTGTGCGCACCGTAGCGCTGCTTCTCACGGGCCAGGTCCAGCCGGCCGATGCGCCTGCGGGCGTCCAGGGCCGCCTCGTCGAGACGGTCGGCGGGCACGATCCAGGCGACCTCGAACTCCAGGCCGTCGGGGTCGCGCGCGTACAGGCTCTTGGTGGTGCCGTGGTCGCTGGCCCCGGACAGGGCGCCGTGCGCGTCGAGCACGCCGGCCAGCCGCTCGAGCTCGGCCAGGGTGTCGACCTCCCACGCGAGGTGGTACAGGCCGACGGTGGCACGCCCGGCCTGCGACGGGCCGGCCTCCGCGCCCACCTCGAACAACCCGAGGTCGTGGTCGTTGGTGGACCCGGGGGCCTGCAGGAACGCGGCGCCCGCGAAGCCGTCCGGTGTCATCGGCACCAGCGTGAAGCCCAGCACGTCACGGTAGAACCCGACGCTGCGGGACAGCTCGGACACGAACAGCACCGCATGGTTCAAGCGGGTGATCGCCATGGGGGCCGACTCTACAGGCGCGTGACGATGTCCGCGCCGAGCTTCGCGGCCACGTCCGACGCCTGCCGCGCGTACTGATAGTGGTCGAGCTCCCGGGCGAGGGCGCCTCGCAGCGCCTCGCGGTCCTGCTCCAGTTGGCGGCTGCTCAACAGCAGCGCCTCGTAGCAGCGGACCGCGTAGATGGTGTTCTCGTGTTCGTCCATGGTCGCCTACAAGGTCTCAACGCTGTCGCCACGTGACTGGCAATCGGCTCCCACCGGCTGCTGGGAGGCGCGCCGCCGGAGAACGGCCGAACGCCCTCGGTGCCGCGCTCTGGCCGGACCCATCGGCGCTCGCGGTCCGCCCCTGCGTCGACCCCGACAGATGGGACCCTAGGCACCCAAGGTGGACAGGTCAACAGGAGTCACAAGCCACCGGCCGGACCTGCGTAGACTCTCCCGGTCCCCCGTGGAGGTCGCTCATGGTCACGCTGTCCGAACCGGCCCGGGCGGTCGTGGAAAGCGACGCCCTGGGCCACCTCGTCACCGTCAACCCCGACGGCAGTCCCCAGGTCAGCTGCGTGTGGGTAGGCCTGGACGGCGACGAACTGGTCTTCGGCTCCATCGGCCCGCGGCAGAAGATCCACAACATCCGGCGCGACCCGCGCGTGGTCGTCTCCCTCGAGACCGACCAGGCCAACGAGATGGGCTTGCGCCAGTATCTGGTCGTGCACGGCAGTGCCCGCGTCGAGGACGGAGGCGCGCCCGACCTGCTGCAGCGACTGGCGCGGATCTACCTGGGCCCGACCGTGCGCTTCCCGCCGATGGACGATCCACCGGCGGGCCACGTGATCCGGATCACGCCCGAGCGCGTGTCGGGGGTGGGTCCCTGGGGATGACGACCGCCACGGACTGACCGCGGAGGCCCGCGGCGGTCACCGTAGCGCGAAGGGATCGGTCACGGCCCGGTAGGCGTTGACCACCCCGTCGCCGTAAAAGCCGTTGCGCCGCCGCGTGCCCTGGCACCGTGCGGTGTACCGGCGGCCCAGCCCCGGATAGTCCATGGTCCGGGGCGCCGGGCAGGGCGTGTCGGTGGCCGAGGAAAGCAGTGCCCGCCGCGTCAGCCCCGGCGCCAGGCCCGGGCGCCCGCCGTCGGGCCCGCCGTGGCGGCTGACGACCAGGGCCGCCACCCCTGCCGCGTGGGGGGCGGCCATCGACGTGCCCTGCAGGTAGACGTAGTAGCCGCACCGCTCGCCGCGGCAGTCGCGCAGGACGAACGTCGCGGCCTGTTCGACAGGGCGCCCGTCCCTGCGAAGCAGGCCTTCCTTGCGCAGCACCGTCTCCGGGTAGGTGGACAGGATGAGATTGCCCGGCGACCCGAACCGCGAGCTGCCGGGAAAGTCCGACAGGTCGCCGCCCGGCGCCGCGACGTCGGCCTCCTCGATGCCGTAGTTGGAATAGTAGGCCTTGCGGGTGCTCGGGCCGACGGCGGTGACGCCGACGACGTGCTCGCCCTCCGTCGGCATGGTCAGGCACGAGTCGTCGACCCGCCGGCGGCGGGCCCGGTCGGGCGGGAAGTCGGGGCTGAGGTCGTCGATCCGCGGCTGGCCGAGGTCGGTGTCCTCGTTGCCGAGGGCCGCCACCAGGGCCACGCCCTTGTCGTGGGCGTAGTCCAGGGCGCGCTGCGTCGCGGCGACGATGATGCGCTGCTCCTGTCGCTGGCGGGGCGAGTCGGCCGGGTGGTCCCGGCAGTTGAACAGCCACGGGTCGACGTAGAAGCTCATGTTGACCACGTCGACGCCGTGCTCGGCCGCGTAGACCAGCGCGTCGACCGTCTCCTGCAGGAAGAAGAAGCCCGAGTCCTGTCCCGCCCGCAGGTTGACCAGCGTGACCTCCGGGGCCACACCGGCGATGCCCAGGTCGTTGCGCGCGGCGGCGATGGTGCCGGCGACGTGGGTGCCGTGGCCCGCCTCGTCCACGTCGGCCGGGTCCGAGCAGGACCGGTCCGGCTCCTCCGCGCACGACCCGTCGACGTGGGGGATGTCGGTCGTGAAGTTGCGGCTCAGCGCGCCGTTGAAGTTCGGCGTGATGTCCGGGTGGGAGCCGTCGACGCCGGTGTCGATGATCCCGACGGTCACGTCGGGGCTGCCCGGCTGGACGCGGTAGGACTCGCGGGGGGTCGCGTGCAGCATGCGCATGTCCCACTGGCGGCCGGCCAGCGGCTCGTCGCCGGGCCGCCGGACCGCACGGCGCTGGGCGCCCGCGTCGCCCATGAGGCCGGCCCCGAGCTCCTCGACCTCGTCGCGCTTGTCGGCCTCGGCGGCGGGGACCCGCCCGATCGACACGTCGGCGGCCGATCCGACGACGGCCGGGTGGCGTGCGACGTCCGCCGCGAAGCCCGCGTCGGCGGCCCGCACGGTGGCCACGCCCACGGCGGGCTGCTCGTCGACGATCGTCCCGCCCGCCTGACGGACAGCCTCGCGCGCCGCGTCCAGCGGAGCCTCGGCGCCGTACAGCACGACGTAGCTGTCCTCCACGGCGGCCTGCCGGGTCGTCGCATCCGAGCGCGACGGGACGCCGACCGCGGGAAGCGCCACAACGAGCAACGCGACGATCAACCACCCGCGCATCCCCGCAGCCTCCCCTCCCACGTTCGAGCGCGGGTCAGGTGGGCCTCCCGGCCCCCGGGCCGCCGCCGCTCGGGCCACCGGCCTGCAGCCTACCCGAGAGGCCCTGGCCCGCACGAGATGCCGGCCCGGCCCGATACGTGCCCGGCGGGGGTCATCGGATCCGGGGAGGCGCGGGACCGCCGGGCTCGCCGCGCAGCGGGGGACCGCCGACCGCGCAGTGGGTCTGGGTGCTCTGCTCGGAGTCCAACAGCACGTCGTTGCGGATCGTGACCCAGGCGACCACTCCGGCGGCCGCGGCCAGCGCGGCGGTGGCGACCATGGCGACCCGGAAGCCGGCGGCGAAGACCTGCGGGTCCCGGTAGTCGGCGCCGCTCAGGCCGGCGACGGCCGG
>JALYGZ010000120.1 GCA_030776845.1 Actinomycetota bacterium | reverse complement strand
ACCGAGGCCCTGGTGCGCCAGATCGAGCGGGCCCGGGAGCCGGCGGCGGCCCTGACCGACCTCGCCCAGCGCGCGCGGCGCCGTCACACCTCGCCGTACCCCCACCTGGCCGGCCGGCTGACCGACGCGCTGGGCACCCGCGTGGCGATCCGCGGCGGGGCCCGCCGGGGTCGCATCGTCATCGACTACTCCGGCGAGGAGGACCTGCAGCGGCTGCTCGAGGTGCTGGGCCGGGGTGCGGGGCGCTCTCTGGCCGAGGACCCGGCGACCGGCTGAGTCACGCCCCCCCGGGGCCGGCCAGCGCGAGCCCCACCATGCGCTCGCACAGCTCCTCGAACGACCAGCCCCTGGCCTGGGCCGCCACCGGCAGGAGCGAGGTCTCGGTCATGCCCGGGCAGGTGTCGAGCTCGAGCAGCCAGGGCGTGCCGGACGCGTCGACGATGAGGTCCGCGCGCGTGAGATGCCGGCAGCCGGCGAGGGTGTAGGCGGCCAGGGCCACCTCCTGGCAGCGGTGCAGTGCGGCGGCCGGCAGCCGCGCGGGCGCGAAGAACTCGGTGGCGCCGTGGGTGTAGCGGGCGACGAAGTCGTAGGTGCCCTCCTTCGGGACGATCTCCACGGGGGGCAGCGCCTCGCCGTCCACCACCGATACGGCGACTTCCGTCCCCGACACGTGCCGCTCGGCGAGCACGACGTCGTGGTAGCTGAAGGCGGCGATGAGCGCCCGCGCGAGGTCGTCGGCGCTGTCGACCAGGCGCACGCCGAGCGCGGCGCCACCCTGCCCCGGCTTGACGATGAGCGGGTGGCCGAGCCGTGTGAGCACCCGGTCCAGCGCGGCCGAGGCACCCATGTCGCGCACGGCGGTCGAGGTCACGCGGACCCAGTCGGGCGTCGGCAGCCCGTTGCGCCGCCACTGGCCCTTCATGACGGCCTTGTCCCAGGCCAGCGCCGAGGCGACGCTGTCCGGGCCCGTGTAGGGCAGGTCGAGCAGCTCCAGCAGGCCCTGAATCGTCCCATCCTCTCCGGCCCTGCCGTGCAGGGTGAGGAAGACGACGTCGAAGTCCCCCCCGGACAGGGTCGTGACCAGGTGCTCGTCCAGGTCGAGCCGGGTGACGCGGTGACCCAGCTCCCCCAGCGCCTCGGCGACGCGCCGCCCGGACCTCAGGCTCACGTCACGCTCGAGCGACAAGCCGCCCGCCAGCACCGCGACGTCGTAGGTCATCCGGTCACCCGCCCCGCACGGCTCACCGAGCTACCCGCGGCCGCGGTAGACGGCCTCCACCAACTCGACCTCCTCGCGCAGGACCTCCGCGAGGCGCCGCACCCCCTCGCGGATGCGCTCGGGCGGGGGGAGGCAGAACGACAGCCGCACCTCGCCGGTGCCCTGCTCGTCGGCGTGGAAGGCGCTGCCGGGGACGTACGCCACGCGCGCCCGGATCGCCTTGGCCAGCATCTCCTTGGCATCCAGGGCCGGCGGCAGGCGCAGCCACACGAAGAAGCCGCCGGTCGGGACGCTCCAGGTACACGAGGACGGCAGCTCGGCGGCCATCTCGGACAGCATGGCGTCACAGCGCTCGCGGTACAGCTCGCGGAAGCTGGCCACCTGCGCCTGCCACGGCTGCGTGCCCAGCCATCGCTCGGCTATGAACTGGATGAGGTTGGACTGGCACAGGTCCGCGGTCTCCTTGAGCAGGACGAGCTTGTCGCGGATCGGCCCCGGCGCCGACAGCCACCCGACCCGAATGCCCGGGGAGAAGATCTTCGACAGCGTGCCGACGTAGACGACGTGGTCGGGGGCTAGCGAGTGCAGCGAGGGGCGGACCTCGCCCTTGAAGTCCAGCAGGCCGTAGGGGTTGTCCTCCACCATGAGCAGGTTGTGGCGTCGGGCGAGCTCGGCCAGGGCCCGCCGCCTAGTTACGGAGAGTGACACGCCAGCGGGGTTCTGGTGGGTGGGAACCGTGTAGAGGAACTTGACGGTTCGTCCCGCGGCACGGACCTGGTGCAGGCGCTCCTCCACCGCCTCGGGGATGAGCCCGTCGGCGTCCATGTCGACGTGCAGTATCCGCGCCTGATAGGCGGAGAAGGCCCCCAGCGCACCGACGTACGAGGGCCCCTCGGCCAGCACGATGTCGCCGGGGTCGCAGAACAACTTGCCCACCAGGTCCAGGGCCTGCTGCCCGCCGGTGGTCACGACCACGTCGTCGGGATGCGCCGCGGTCTCCTCGGCGGCCATGACCTCCACGAGGCGCTCGCGCAGGGCTGCCATGCCCTGGCCGCCGCCATACTGCAGGGCGGTGGGGCCGTGCTCGCGCACGACGCCGTCGGTGACCTCGGCGACGGCCTCGTAGTCCAGCGCTGTGGTGTAGGGCATGCCACCGGCCAGGGAGACGACCTCGGGGCGGCTGGCCACGGCGAACAGGGCCCGGATCTCCGAGGCGCTCATGCCCCGGGCGCGGGTCGCGTACCGGCTGACGTACGGGTCGAGCGTTATCTCGCTCACACGGCCCTCCGTGGCGAGCGGGTCCTGCGGCGGGCGAGGACCCCCGTGTCGGCGAGGGTACACCGCCGCTACACTCGCCGGGACGCCCGGGAGATCGAGGCAGGATGCGCGCCGAGCAGAGAGCGGTCGGCCGAGCCCTGTCGGGGCTGCTGCTGGGCGTCGCCGCCGGCGCACTGGCGACGCTGGTCGTGCCGCGCGAGGCGCCACCGGAGGCGCGGCCATGAGCCGCCGCGTGCACGACCTGACCCTGGCCAACCTCGACGACCTGCCCGAGGTCTGCCGCTCGTGCGTGTTCTGGGAGACGACGCGCGCGGGACGGGGCGCCGGGGCCGGGCGCGCCGAGACCGGGCGCAGCGCGAAGGAGGCGTGGTGGCAGGCCACGCAGCTGGAGTGGGGCTCGCCGGGGAAGGCCGTTTACGTAGACGATCGGTTCGCGGGCTACGCCGGTTTTGCGCCGGCGGCGCAGGTGCCGCGCGTGCGCAAGCTGGGCAACGGGTGCTCCAAGGACGCCGTGCTGCTCATGACCCTGTGGATCGAGCCGGCGCACCGCGGCGCGGGCCTGGCCACGCTGTTGCTGCAGAGCGTGTTGCGCGAGACCCACCGTCGCGGCGCCCGCGCCCTGGAGTCCTACGGCTCGCGGGTCGGCGCGGTGGGCGCTGCCCCCGGCGACTGCGTGCTCCCCGAGTCGTTCCTGCGGGCCAGCGGCTTCCAGCTGTGGCGGGACCACGCCCTGTACCCGCTGCTGCGCCTCGACCTTCGCCAGACGGCGAGGTGGCAGCAGTCGGTGGAGTCGGCTGTCGAGGGAGTGATCGCCGCCCTCGCCGGACGTGAGCGGTCGCCCGCGCCGTCGCTGCGCTGCGCTCCCCGGGACCGCCGGCTGGAGCCGACGACCGGCTAGTCGCCCGCCGGCACGGCGACCGGAGGGCTGGTCAGGTCGACGGTGTCGAGGGTGAAGAACCGCGTCACGGCCGCCGCCAGCGCGGCCGCGAGGTGCTCCTGGCCGGTGGGGTCCGCCAGCCGCCGCAAGTCGCTGGGCGAGGTGATGAAGCCCGGCTCGACGACGACGGCGGGCATGCGCGTCTCCCGCAGGATCGTCCAGGTCACAGGGTGCGTGCGACAGTCGGGCACCCACCCGTCGGCGACGACCGCCTCCTGCACGAGCTGGGCCAGGCGGTACCCCGCCTCCGACACGAAATTGGCGCTGCCGAAGTAGTAGGTGCTGGAGCCCCTGGCCGAGGGTGTGGCGAGGGCGTTCGTCGCGACGGACAGGACCAGGTCGACGCCCTGCTCGTTGGCCAGGCGCGCCCGCTGGCTGGGGCTGGGGCCGGTCGCCGGCCCCCGGGAAAGGACGACGTGGGCTCCCCCGGCCGCCAGCCGGGCGGACAGGCGGGTGCAGATCTGCCAGGTGACCTCGGCCTCCGTGGTCCCCGAGGGGCCGACGTGCCCGGCGTCGGGGGGCCCGCGCCGGGGGTCGAGCAGGACACGGGTCCCGGGCAGGCCGCGGCCGGCGACACGGCGCAGCCACTCGCGCTCCCGCGCGCGGATGCCCAACCCCGAGGACTGGTGGGCGCGCCACAGGCGCCGCAGCGCCTCCACGGTCGCCGGTCCCACGACCGCGTCGACCTCCAGGCCGGCGTTGCGCTGGAACTCCTCGACGGCGCCGTGGGTCAGCGGGCCGAAGAGCCCGTCCTGGGGCCCGGCGTCGAAGCCAAGCTCGTTCAGGCGCGCCTGCAGACTGCGGACGTCGTCACCGCGCATCATCCTGCGCGAGCGCCACAACAGCCGGTCGCCGAGCGAGAAGCCGGCCTCGACCAGCTCCCGCCAGGTCTCGGCGCCCACCACCCCGTCGGCCTCGAGGCCCCGTCGGCGCTGGAAGCGGCGGACGGCCTGCACGGTCAACGGGCCGAACCACCCGTCCACGGCCAGCGCCGGCTCCACCAGCCGCGCGAGCCGCTGCTGCACGTCGCGAACCTGGGGGCCCCGGTCGCCGGGACGGATGAGCCTGGGCACGGCCCGTCAGTCTAGTCAGGCCGCGCCCCGCCCGGGGGCAGGACACCCCGGGGCCCCCTCTACGCGACGAACTCGTCGACCTCGTCGAGCAGCTGCTGCTTGCCGCGGGCGCCGACGAGGCGCTTCTTCTCGTTGCCGTCGGAGAACACCATCAGCGTGGGGATGGACATGACGCGGTAGCGCCGGGCCGTCTCGGGGTTCTCGTCGACGTTGAGCTTGAGGACCTTCAGGGCCCCCGACTTCTCCTGGGCGATCTCCTCGACGACCGGGCCGACCATCCGGCACGGCCCGCACCACTCGGCCCAGAAGTCGATGAGCACGGGGTCGCTGGACTGCAGGACCTCCGCGTCCCAGTCACGGTCGCTCACGGCCTGCACCTGTCCCATGTCGTGTTCTCCAGTGGTCGTCGGGTTCGCGGCACGTCGCCCACGGTGGTCAACGGGGCGGGTCGTCCGCGTATTCCCCACTGCGCGGCGGGCAAAAGCAGCGAGGGGCGCCGTGGGGCGCCCCTCGCCCGCGGTTCGAATGACGGGGGGACAGCCGAACCGCGCAACCGCGCGCGGGCATGCTGCGTCCCGGGTCGCCACCCGGGGCCCGCCGCCCGCGCTCGCGGCAGCCTACACCGTCGCACGCCTCAGGCAAGCCAGGTGCGGGTCAGGCGTGGGATTCAAGCCAGCGCTCGGCGTCCATCGCCGCCTTGCAGCCCTCGCCGGCGGCGGTCACCGCCTGGCGGTAGACCCGGTCGACGACGTCGCCGGCGGCGAACACGCCGTCGACGCTGGTGGCCGTGTGGGGCAGGTCGACCAGGATGTAGCCGTCGCCGTCGAGCGCGAGCTGGCCGGCGAATAGTGACGTGACCGGATCGTGGCCGATCGCGAGGAACAACCCGTCGGTGCGGAACTCGGAGCGCTCGCCGCTCACGGTGTCCTCCAGCACGATCCCCGTCACGGTCTCGTCGCCGAGCACGTCCACCACGGTGGCGTTGAAGATGAACTCGATGCGGTCGTTCTTGAACGCCCGCTCCTGCATGATCTTGGAGGCGCGCAGCGCCTCGCGCCGGTGCACCACCGTCACCTTCGAGGCGAACTTGGTGAGGAAGGTGGCCTCCTCCATGGCCGAGTCGCCGCCACCCACCACGACCAGCTCCTGTCCGCGGAAGAAGAAGCCGTCGCAGGTCGCGCAGCTGGAGACCCCACGCCCGACGAGCCGGCGCTCGTTGTCCAGTCCCAGCCAGCGGGCCTTGGCGCCGGTGGCGACCACGACGGTTCGGGCCCGGTGGGTCCGGTCGGCGACCGTGACCGGGAACGGTGACCCGGCGAGGAGGTCGACCGAGTCGGCATCGGCGGTGACGAAGGTCGCCCCGAAGCGCTCCGCCTGCTTGCGCATGTCGGCCATCAGCTCAGGCCCCAGACGCCCTTCGGGAAAGCCGGGGTAGTTCTCGACGTCGGTCGTCTGCATGAGCTGGCCCCCGGCCTCTCGGCCCTCGAGCACCAGCGGCTCCAGGTTCGCCCGGGCGGCGTACAGCGCGGCTGTCAGCCCCGCCGGGCCGGAGCCGATGACGATGAGGTCGTGGATGGTGTCCGGCATCGAAGGGTCGCGCCTCCTGGCGAGCGGGCTCCCGACGTCCAACGGGGCCCCGCCGGTGGGTATTCCGCCCGCGTCACGCGGGTCGGCCCCGGACGGTTAGCTCCGAGATCTCGGCCCGGTAGCCGCCCGACGCGGCCGGCAGCGTGCCGGTCAGCCATATCAGCAGGTGGCGGGTCCGCGTGGGCTCGTCGAACCTGGCGGCGATCCGCCCGCCGGCCCGCTCGACCGTGGCGACGGGGCGCCATTGGTCCAGGTCACCCTCGGGCCCGTCGGCCACGCGCACCTCGAACTCGATACCCGGCGTCGGCGTCCTCAGCGCGACGCCCTCGATCTCCCGCTCAGCTCCAAGGTCGGCGCGGATGCCGACGCCGTCCTTCAGCCCGCCGAACGCGGGGCTGTTGTAGGTGTCGGTGCGCCACGTGGTGGACGGGTCGCCGTCCACCAGATGGTTCAGCTGCTCGTCGTGCTCGCTGCCGTCACCGTCGGGGTCGAACGACTCCACGCCGGCGACGTCGAGGTCGATGAGCGCCGGGCCACCGCCACCGCCGCCGCCGGCGCGGGGCCGGCCGTCCGCCGGGTCGAGCAGGCCGGTCGTCGCCACGAGACCCGCCGCC
>JALYGZ010000119.1 GCA_030776845.1 Actinomycetota bacterium | reverse complement strand
CGTCGAGCCCCGCCGGGCTGGCCGCCCTCGCGCCCCGCCACGGGCGCATCGACGTGGAACCGCTCCGACGCGCGGCCGGCGGGCTGCGACGTGCCGAGCGGCTGGTGGGGCGGGCGCGACGAGCCGTGGCGGCGGCGCCCGCCACCTTCGTGCTCGGCCCGGCCGACGAGGCCCGCGAGTCGCTGCACGAGCAACTGGACGCGCTGGGCCGGAGCCTGGCGGGAGCGGTGGACCTGTCGCGCGAGCTGCCCGGCTTCCTGGGCGCGTCGGGGCCCCGCCGCTACTTCGTGGGGGCGCAGAACCCCGCCGAGCTGCGGGGAACCGGCGGCTTTCTGGGCGCCTACGGCGTCCTCGTCGCCGACCACGGTGATCTCGACCTGTCGGACCTGCGCTCGATCACCGCGCTGCCCTCGCTGGACCCGGGCGCCGTCCCCTCCCCCAACGCGTCCTACCGTCGCCGCTACGAGCGGTACGGCGGGGCCGGCTTCTGGCAGAACCTCAACATGACGCCGGACTTCCCGTCGGCGGCGGTGGCGATGGAGCGGCTGTTCGAGCTCGGCGGCGGGGGGGGGGTCGACGGTGCGGTCGTCGCCGATCCGTTCGCCCTGGCCGGGCTGCTGGACGTCACGGGCCCCGTGAACGTTCGCGGGGTCGGCTCCGTGGACGCCGCCGGCGTCGTCGAGTTCGTCACCAACGACGCGTACACGCGCTTCAGGCAACCCGACCGCCGCAGGCGACTGCTGGCCGACGTAGCCACCACTGTCGTGCGTACCTTCCTGCGCGAGGCGGGCCGGCGTCCGGCGCGGGCCGCGCAGGCGCTCATCGGCGCCGCGGCCGGCGGGCACGTGCTCCTGCACTCCGAGCACGCCGGCGAGCAGGCCGCCTTCGAGACAGCCGACGTCGCCGGCCGGCTGGCCGACCCCGCCGGCGACCACCTGGCGCTCGTGGCGAACAACGCGGCGGCCAACAAGGCCGACTTCTTCCTGCGCCCGGCGGTGCGCCATGACGTCTCGCTCCTGCCCGGGGGAGCCGCACGGGCGGTGACCACCGTCACCATGGCCAACGACGCCCCGCCCCGAGGCGAGCCCGCCTACGTCATCGGCCCCAACACGCAGGGACTGCGGCCGGGCGACAACGAGACCCTGCTGAGCGTCTACCGCCCGGACACCACCGTCCTGACACGCGTCACCCGCGACGGCGCGCCGACCGCCGTCGCCCCGGAGCCCGAGCTGGGCCACACCGTCTACACGGCCAGGGTCCGTATCCCTTCCGGGGAATCCACGCGGCTGACGTACACCATGCGGTCGGCGGGCGTGTGGACCGGCGACGACGTGGCCGGCTCGTACCGGCTGACCGTGCAGAGCCAGCCGACGCTGAATCCCGTCCGCCTGCGGGTCGACGTCGCCGTCCCCGAGGGCATGCGCGTGGTCGACACGAGCCCGGACATGGCAACCGGGGACGGGCGGCTGACCTGGAGCGGCGAGGCGGACCACCCGACCACCATCCGGGTGCGCTTCGCGCGTCCACCGCTCGCCCTGGTCTGGCACGAGGTGTGGCGCTTCCTCAACCGGCCCCTGCTGTCAACCGACCAGTCGGACATGCCCGGGGAGTGAACTCAGCCTCACACACCTCGGGATTTTCCAGCTCGCCGCCCCATATGACTGATTTCTGCTATTCTGCCCCCTCTGAACGCGACGCAACAACGACCAAAGGGCCCGCACATGCCGCGCCTCGTGCTCAGCTTGAAGATCGGTCTGCTCGCGGCCGTGCTGCTGGTGACGCCGGCCGCCGCCCAGGAGTATCCTCCGCAGGGCGAGGAGATCTTCCTCAGCGACGTCTCCCTCGTCCCGGGCGAGAGCTTCACGGTCAGCGGCGCCGGCTGGACGCCGGGCTCGACGGTGGACCTGCGGGTGAACCCTCCGTTGGGCACGGCGACCGTCGCGGCCGACGGGACCTTCGCGGTCGGCGTCACGCTGCCCGCCGACACCCCGTGTGGAGCGGGGGCGGTCACCGGGAGCAACGGCCCGGATGAGTGGGACTCGGTCGCCATCGACGTGGTCTGCGGCGCCGCGGCACTGGCCGCCACCGGCGGCGACCTCACTGTGGGGGCGACGCTGGCCGCCGTGCTGCTCGCCCTCGGCGCGTTCCTGGTGTACCGCAGCCGGCGGCGCCCGACGTTGGCTGCGCCGACGGCTCAGCCGCCCAGCGACACCCCCAGCAGCGCGCCGACGCCGTAGGTGACGGCGGCGGCCGCCAGGCCGACGCCCACCTGGCGTGCGCCGGCGCGGACCGCCCCGCGACCGGTGAACAAGGTGATGGCCGCGCCGAGGGCGAACAAGGCCGCCCCGCTGACGACTACGCTGGCGGCGACGGCGGCGGTCCCCGTCGCGACGAGGAACGGCGCCACGGGCACGATCGCGCCCACGGCGAACAGCAGGAACGAGATCGCCGCCGCCACCCACGGCGACGGCCCCGGCCCGGCGGGGTCGACGCCCAGCTCCTCGCGGGCCATGGTCTCCAGCGCGGTGCGCTCGTCGCGGGCCAGCTCGTCGGCCACGACCCTCGCCAGCGCCGGCGACAGCCCCTTCGCCTCGTAGATCAGCCGCAGCTCCTCACGCTCCTCCTCCGGAAACGCAGCGAGCTCGTCACCCTCCACGCGCAACTGGCGCTCGGACAGCTCGGCGGAGCTGCGAACCGAGATCCATTCGCCCAGCGCCATCGACGTGGCGCCCGCGAGCAGGCCGGCCAGCCCGGCCACGACGATCGCGCCCTGCGCGAGCGCCGCACCCGCGACGCCCATGACGAGGCTCAGGTTCGACACGAGGCCGTCGTTGGCGCCCAGCACCGCCGCGCGCAGCGCGTTGCCGCCCACCGCCCGGTGCCGCCCCTCCAGGCGGGCGACGTCGGCGCCGGACAGGCCGCCGCCTTGCAGGGTGCGCAGCAGG
>JALYGZ010000118.1 GCA_030776845.1 Actinomycetota bacterium | reverse complement strand
GCTGCGGGCAGCCGCCTCGCGCTCGGGCGACAACATCATGCCGGCGTCGATCCACGCGGCCCGGGCGGGGGTGACCACCGGGGAGTGGGCCGACGCGCTGCGCGAGACGTTCGGCGAGTACCGCGGGCCCACGGGGGTGGGCGGGTCCACGGGCACGGGCGGGGACCCGGATCCCGGCGTCGACGACGGCGACGGCCTAGCGCACGCCCGGGCCCGCGTGGCCGCCGCGGAGCACGCCGTCGGCGGCCGGCCGCGGCTACTCGTGGCCAAGCCGGGGTTGGACGGACACTCGTCGGGCGCCGAGCAGATCGCCGTCCGGGCCCGCGACGCCGGCTTCGAGGTGGTCTACGAGGGCATCCGGCTGACCCCCGCCCAGATCGTCCGCGCGGCCTTGGACGAGGACGTGCACCTCGTCGGCCTGTCGATCCTGTCCGGCTCCCACACGTCGCTCGTGCCCGAGGTGCTCGCCGGGCTGCGCGGGCACGGCGTGGACGTCCCCGTCGCCGTCGGCGGGATCATCCCGCCGGCCGACGCCCGGACCCTGCGGCGCGCCGGCGTGGCGGCCGTCTACACACCGGCCGACTACGACCTGACCCGCCTGGTCGCCGAGCTCGCCGACCTCGTCGCGGCGCACGCCGGGCGGGCATGAGCCCCGGGTGTGGCGGCCCGGGCACGTGTGACAGGGCGCTGTCGTGGTAGGTCAGTAGGTCAGCGGGCGGACCCCTCACCGGAAGGATGCGGACATGGACCTCAAGGATGTCGAGATGACGTGGCTGGGCCACGCGACGTTCCGCTTCCGCACGTCCGACGACACGGTCGTGCTCGTCGACCCCTGGCTGCGGGACAACCCCTCGTGCCCGGACTCCGAGAAGGAGCCAGACCGGGTGGACGTCATGCTGATCACCCACGGCCACTTCGACCACATCAGCGACGCGGTGGAGATCGGCCGGCGCCTGGAGCCGGAGACCTACTGCATCTTCGAGACGTCGGCCTGGCTGGAGGGCAAGCAGGTGTCGGGCGTGGTGGGCCTGAACAAGGGCGGCACCGTGGAGACGGCCGGCGGGCTGCGGGCCACCCTCGTCGACGCGGTGCACTCGTGCGGCATCACCGAGGATAACGGGTCCATCGTCTACGGCGGCGACCCCGGCGGGTGGGTCATCGAGTTCTCCGAGGGCCTGCGCGTCTACCACGCCGGGGACACCATGGTGTTCCGCGACATGGAGCTGATCGGCGAGCTGTGGCGGCCCGACGTGGCCCTGCTGCCGATCGGCGACCACTTTGTCATGGACCCGCGCCAGGCCGCCGTCGCCACCCGCCTGCTGGGCGCCCCGACGGTCGTGCCGATGCACTACGGCACCTTCCCGGTGCTGACCGGCACCCCCGACAAGCTGCGCTCCCAGGCGGCCGACCTGGACGTGGAGATCGTCGAGGCGACCATCGGCGAGCCGGTCCGCTAGGGCCCGGCGGCTACGTCCGGGGCTCCGTCGTGGGCTCGTAGAGCGGGTAGCCCTGGTCGCGCAGGGCGCGGTCGACCTCCGCCACGTGGTCGGGACCGCGAGTCTCCACAGCCAGCTGCACGTCCACCTCAAGCAGGTGCAGGGTCGGGTCGAGGCGGTGGTGCTCCACCGCGACGATGTTCGCGCCCACCCCGGCCAGCAGGCGCAGCAGACCTGACAGGGCGCCGGGGCGGTCCGCCAGGCGGGTGCGCACCACGTGGTAGCGGCCCTCCTCCACCAGGCCGGACTGGATGATGCGCTGCAGCAGCAGCGGGTCGACGTTGCCGCCGCACAGCAGCACCACCACGGGCTCGGCGAGCTCGAAGCCGCCGGCCAGCAGGGCGGCCAGGCCCGCGGCGCCCGCCGGCTCGACGACCTGCTTGGCGCGCTCGACGAGCAGCAGCACGGCGCGGGCGATGGCCTCATCCCCGACGGTGACGACCTCGTCGACACGCTCGCGGATGTGGGCCAGCGTCAGCGGGCCGGGCGACTTCACCGCGATGCCATCGGCGATGGTCGACGGATGTTCCACACCCCGCGGCTCCCCCGCCTCCAGGGAGGCCGCCAGCGAGGCGGCGCCGGCCGCCTCCACCCCGACCACCCGGGTGCCGGGCCGCGACGCCTTGACTGCCGAGGCGACGCCGGAGATGAGCCCGCCGCCGCCGACCGGCACGACCACGGTGCCCACGTCGGGGACCTGATCGAGGACCTCCAGGCCCAGCGTGCCCTGCCCGGCGATGACGTCGGGGTGCTCGTAGGGGTGGACGAAGGTCGCGCCGTGGCCGGCCGCCCACTTCTCGGCGGCATCGAGCGCGTCGGCCAGGGTGTCGCCCTCCAGCACGACCTCGGCGCCGTACTCCCGCGTGGCCTCCACCTTGGGCAGGGGCGCCTCGGCGGGCATGAACACCGTCGCCGCCACGCCCGACAGCCGTGCGCTCAGCGCCACGCCCTGCGCGTGGTTGCCCGCCGATGCGCAGGCCACCCCGCCGGCGTGCTCGGCCGGGCCCAGCCGGTCGATGCGGTTGTAGGCGCCCCGGATCTTGAACGACCCGGTGCGCTGCAGGTGCTCGCACTTGAGCACGGTGCGCGCGCCGACCAGCTGCGAGATCGCCCGCGACGGCTCCACCGGCGTGCGCTGCGCCACCCCCTCCAGCCGCGCGACCGCCGCCTCGATCGCGTCGAGACCGACCAGCCCACCCACGATGTCCCTCCCCACCCGGAGTGTGTCGACTGACTGCCGCATACCGTACGCCAGTCGACACACTCCGGGTCGGGGCGGCTACAGCGGCGGCCAGGGGTAGCCGCGGTGGCGCACGTCGACGTCGGGCAGGGCCTCCAGGCGGGACAGCGCGCCGGCGCGGCGCGCCAGCGCCCGCACCTCGGGGGGGGCCAGCAGCTCGCCGAGGCGATCGGCGACGACCCCACCCGGACCGTCGAGCGCCGCCTGGAGACGGCCCAGGTCCTCCCGCCAGTCAGGGCGCAGCGGGCCGCCACCCAGCTCCCAGACGACCGTGCGCAGCTTCGGCTCGGTGTGGAAGGTCAGACCGTGGTCGACGCCGCGGATGCGCCCCTGGGCGTCGAGCAGCACGTGGCTGGCCTTGCGGTCGGCGTTGTTCAACAGCAGGTCGAGCACGGCCAGCCGGGACAGCGCCTCGTGGTGGGCCTCGGACTCGATCAGGGTGAAGTAATGGGTCCGGGGGTCGTGGGACACGAACAGCTGCACGGAGCCCACGCCCAGCGGCCCGTCGCGCAGGACCGTCTGCGGGACGATGTCCCATCCCAGGAACGCGTCGACCTCGTAGGCGGCGACCTCCCGCGAACACAGCGTCCCGGTCGGGAAGTCCCACAGCGGCCGCTCGCCGGCCCGCGGCTTGTAGACGGCCAGCACCTCCCGGTCGGGGACGTCCAGGCGGGCGAGCAGGGTGTGGTTGCTCGCGGTCGCGATGCGCCCGTACAGGTGCAGCGGCGCCGCGTCGAGCGCCGGCACCGTCATGTCCTGGCCCGCCACGCGCCCGTCAGACCGTCAGCGGCCCGTGCCCGTTCGTCGCGGGGCAGACGTGGCCCGAGACGGGGTCCTTGGGCCGGCCGCAGAAGCGGCACCGCTCGCGCGCGCCGGCCTCCACCGCGAACGCCGCGTGGGCGGCCAGCGCGACCATCTGGGGGCGGCTCACCCAGAACCGGGCGGTCGCGCCCTCTGCGCCCTCCTCCTCGGTCAGCTCCTCTGCCTCGAGCACGAAGCGCTCCCCGCTCTCGTCCATCCCCAGGCTGAGCGAGGCGGCGCGCCACGCGCTGTCGACCGGCTCGACGAGCCGCTGTGCGTGCTCATCGAGGTCGTCGGGGGTGACGGTGACGCCGACACGGGCCAGCAGCCGCTGGGCCAGCGTGGACAGGGCCTGCACCTGGCTCTTCTCGACGGTCAGCGCCACCGTCGCCTGGTCCTTTCGCGCCTGCAGGTAGAAGGTGCGCTGGCCGGGCTCGCCCACGGCGCCCGCCGAGATCCAGTCGACGGGGTCGAAGTGGTACGACTCGCTCACCGTCGGCCTCCTTTCCCGGCCGGCACCAGCTTGTCGGCCTCCAGCGGCCCGTCGTCGTTGAAGCGCAGCAGCACGGGCTGCTCGTGCTCCCCCAGGCGCAGCACGGTCACCGACGCCGGGTTCACGTGGAGCCGTTGGAACAGGTCGATCGGCAGGCCCACGTAGAAGGCGACCGCGGCCTTGATGACGTCGGCGTGGCTGACCACCGCGATGACGTCGCGCCGGTGGCGCGCCACGAGCCCCTGCAGGGCGTCGACCGCGCGCAGCTGCATCGCCCGGATCGACTCCCCCCGGGGGAAGCGCACCAGCGACGGCCTGGCCTGCACGACCGGCCACAGCTTGCGCCGCGCGAGCTGCTTGAGCGGGCGGTTGGTCCAGGTGCCGTACTCCACCTCGACCATCCCCTCGCAGACGCGCACGCGGCGCCCGTGGGGTCCGGCGAGGATCTCGGCGGTCTCGCGGGTGCGCTCCAGGGGGCTGGCGTACACCGCCTTGACGGGAAGGGAGGCCAACCGCCGGGCGGTCGCCTCGGCC
>JALYGZ010000117.1 GCA_030776845.1 Actinomycetota bacterium | reverse complement strand
ACCGTTCCAGGTCCGGTCGAAGCCGAACGCTTGCGCCAGGCGTGCGGGACCGCGCAGGAGGTCGCGGTCACGCACCTGGCCCCCACGACGACTGCGGAACACAGCCAGGCCGGCCAGCGGCTCCGCGGCGCGCAGCAGGCAGCCCTGGGCGTCGCCGGGGGCGCCGGTCGACACGTTCAGGCACCAGTGCATGCCGTAGCTGAAGTACACGTACGCGTGGCCGGCCGGACCCCACAGCGGCTCGTTGCGCGCCGTCCTGCCCCGGTGGGCGTGGCAGGCCGGGTCGTGGCGCATGTACGCCTCGGCCTCGGCGATGCGGGCGACGAGCCGCTCGTCGGCCCGGACCAGCAGGGCCCCGACGAGGTCGGCGGCGACCTCGGGCGCGGGGCGGGCGAGGAAGGCGCGCGCCAGGCGGTCGGGGACCCCGGTCACCGCTTCGCCGCGACGAACTCGCGCAGCCCGTCGAGGTCGCGGCAGTTGAGCACGTCGGCGGCCGTGGCCCACCCCCGCTGGGCGGTCGCCACCCCGTAGCCGCGGTTGCCCAGGTCGCCGACGCTGTGCGCGTCACTGGAGATGGCGATCGTCGCCCCCCCCTCGACGGCCCGGCGCACCAGCTCGCCGGACAGGTCCAGGCGCCGTGGGGAGGCGTTGACCTCCAAGGCGGTGCCGGTGCGCACGGCGGCCTCGACCACGGCGTCGACGTCGATGTCGTAGCCCGGCCGTCGGCCGATGATCCGCCCCACCGGATGGCCGATGACGTTGACGGCGGGGTGTCGCATCGCGGTGACGATGCGGCGCGTCTGGTCCTCGCGCGGGCGGTGCATGAGCGTGTGCACGCTGGCCACGCAGAAGTCGAATCCGAGGAGGAACTCGCGGCCGTAGTCCAGCTCGCCGTCGGCGCCGATGTTCAGCTCGGCGCCGTGCAGCACGGTCATTCCGGGACCGTCCGCCCGCAGGCGCTCGATGGCCTTCCGCTGGGCCACCATGCGCTCCCGGGACAATCCGTTCATCACCAGGTTCTCGGCGTGGTCGGTCACGGCCCAGTACCGGTCCCCGCGCCGGCGGGCGGCGGCCAGCATGTCCCGCATCGACGCCTTGCCGTCCCCCGACCAGTCGGTGTGGCCGTGCAGGTCACCGACGAGGTCGCCGGCGGTGACGACGTCGGGCAGCGTGCCGTCGACGGCGGCCTGCACCTCGCCGGCGTCCTCCCGCATCGGCGCGGGCACGAACACCATGCCCAGGGCCGCGTAGACCTCCTCCTCGGTGCGACCCGCGACACGGTCGCCGCTGACCCGGTCGAACAGCCCGTACTCGTTGAGGGTCAGCCCGCGCCGGACGGCCCGTTCCCGCACCCGCACGTTGTGGGCCTTGGAGCCGGTGAAGTACACGAGGGCGGCCCCCCATGCCGCCGGCTCCACGACCCGCAGGTCAGCCTGCAGCCCGCGGGCGGTCAGAACGCTGGTCTTCTTCTCGCCGGCGGCCATCACCCGCACCGTCAGACCGTCGTCGCGCAGCGCCGCCATCACGGGTGCGGGCTCGTGGGAGGCGACGAGCAGGTCGATGTCCCCGACCGTCTCCCGCAGCCGCCGGAGGCTGCCGGCGTAGGCCACCCGTCCCGCGGCGGGCAGGGCGGCCAGGCGGGCGCACAGCTCCTCGGCGACCGGCAGGGCGTCGGCGGCCGGGACCCGCACGTCGTCCTTGACCCCCATGCGCTCCAGGGCCCGACGCAGGTTCTGCTCGGTCTTCTCCCCCAGCCCGCCCAGCCCCCGCAGCCGGCCCTGGTCGAGCGCCGCGCGCAGGTCGTCCAGGTCCGACAGGCCCAGCTCCATGTGCAGCAGGCGGGCGGTCTTGGGGCCCAGGCCGGGCACCCGGGTCAGCTCGGCCACCCCCGCCGGCACCTCGGCGCGCAGCCGCTCGAGCATGTCGATGCGCCCGGTCCGCCGGTACTCGTCGATCTTGCGCGCGCTGGACCGGCCGACGCCCTCCAGCCGCGCGATCTCCTCCGGCGACAGCTCGGCCAGGTCGACGGGCGCCGCCGCCAGCACACCGGCGACCCGCTCGTAGGCGCGGGCCCGGAACGGGTCCTCGCCCTTGAGGCGCAGCAGGGCGGCGATCTCGGCGAACTGCCGCGAGACGTCCTCGTTAGTCCAGGCCACCTGCGTCCTCCGGCCGCGCTCGGCCCCGCCGGCGGCCAATCCTAGGCGCCGCCCCGGGAGGCCCCGGTAGCATGCCCCCATGTGCCCGGCCCCCGACGCCCAGGCCCCCCGCCTGGGAACATGGGTCCGCGTGCGCGGCTCGGAGCTGGTCGGGCTGGTCGTGGCCGTGGAGGCCGAGGGGGTCACCGTCTTCTCCCCCGGCGACCGCCGCATGGCCCGGGTCGACCCCGACGCCGCCGAGCGGGTGCCGGCGGGAGCGGTGAGCGTCTCGCTGTCCGCCGAGCTGCCGCTGGCCCATGGCCTGGACGAGGCCACCCTGCGCCGCTGGCTGGCCGTGCTGGCCGACCAGGTGCTGCGCGGCAGGGCCGCCGAGGTGCTGCGCGAGCGGGGGTTGGACGACGGGCCGACGCTGCCCCCGCTGCGGCTGGACGTCCGCCCGGTCGCCACCAGCGGGGCGG
>JALYGZ010000116.1 GCA_030776845.1 Actinomycetota bacterium | reverse complement strand
GCTGTGCGCCGCGCAGGTCGAGATCGCTCTGGCGGTCGAGGACCTGGATACCGCCGTTCGGGCCTGCGCCGAGCTGGAGGATGTCGCGGCCGCGTACGGGACGGTGGGGCTGGAGGCAGCGGCGCTGCACTGGAGGGGTGCGACCGCGCTCGCCGAGGGCCATCCCGATCAGGCCCTGCCGGCGCTGCGGGCCGCGTGCCGGCGGTGGCTCGAGGTCTCAGCGTCGTATGACACCGCCCGGGCCTGCGTGCTTCTGGGCGAGGCCTACGAGGCCCTCGGAGACCGGGACGCCGCCGAGGCGGAGCTGTCCTCGGCGCTGGACAGGTTCGAAGGGATCGGCGCGACTCTCGACGTCGGTGCGGTCAGAGAGTTGCTCGGCGAGCGGTCGCTGCCCGCAGGGCTGACCGCCCGCGAGGTCGAGGTGCTCGTGCTGGTCGCCGAGGGCAGGACCAATCGGGAGGTGGCCCGGACGCTCGTGCTCAGTGAGAAGACCATCGCCCGGCACCTGGCCAACATCTTCACCAAGCTCGGCGTGTCGACACGGACCGAGGCGGCCGCGTTCGCCTACGAGCACGGGCTCGCCGGCTCGAGGTATGGGTAGATCGACCCATCGCCGCTTGTGGAAAGTTGCATGACGTGCCCGACGCCGTCGTCGGAGACGCCGCCTACGGTCGAACGCGTTCCCACCGACCTACGGGAGGCGCTCATGACGACGGGCGGTCACACCGAAGAGACCACGACCCAGATTGCCGACCCCGTGCTCGACGAGTCGCTCGTCGAGGAGTTCGCCGAGCGGCTGTTCGGGTTCTACACGGGCGGGATGCTCACGTACCTCGTCGATATCGGTCACCGCACCGGCCTGTTCGACGCGGCCACCGGCGGCCCCGCCACGAGCGCGGAGCTGGCGGACCGGGCCGGCCTGTACGAGCGGTATGTCCGCGAGTGGCTCGGGGCCATGGTGACCGGCGGCGTCATGGACTACGACGCCGAGGCGCGCACCTACCACCTTCCTGCCGAGCGCGCCGCCTGCCTCACCGGAGGCGGTACGAACAACCTGGCACCCTTCGCCCTGCTCAATACCCACCTCGCAAAGCACGTGGGGGGTGTCACGGGGGCCTTCCGCGAAGGCGGAGGCGTGCCCTACCACGAGTACCGCCCCGAGTTCACCGACGTCATGGACGGCCTCAACCGGGGCGGCTTCGACGAGGCGCTGGTGTCCGAGTGGCTGGAGCTGGTCCCCGGCGTCCGGGAACGCCTGGCGGGCGGCGCCCGCGTCGCCGACGTCGGCTGCGGGACCGGGCACGCCCTCGTGGTGATGGCCACGGCGTTCCCCCAGTCGACGTTCGTGGGCTACGACACGGCGGAAGACGCCATCATGCGGGCACGGCGGGAAGCGTCTGAGGCGGATGTCGCCAACGCCCGCTTCGAGGTCGGGGATGCCGCAACGCTCGCGGTTGACGAGCCGTTCGACATCGCGTTCGTCTTCGACGCCATCCACGACCAGGTGGCGCCCGCCCAGGTCCTGCAGCGCATCCACGACATGCTCACCAGGGACGGCCTGTTGCTGGCCTTCGAGCCACACGCGTCGAGCAATCTGGAGGACAACGTCGCCCACCCATTGGCGCCGTTCCTGTACTCGATCAGCACGCTGCACTGCCTGACGGTCTCGCTTGCTCACGACGGGGCGGGGCTGGGAACCGTCTGGGGCGAGCAGAAGGCAAGGCAGATGCTCCTCGAGGCCGGGTTCAGCGAGGTGAGCGTACGAGAGGTCCCCAACGAGCCGGTCAACGCCCTGTACGTGGCTCGCAGGTAGCGAACACGACCTCGACCTGCGCCGGTGCGTCAGGGCGCTGGCGGCCGGCCGCTCCTGGTCGTGGACGGCGGCGCGGTAGGCGAGTACGGCCTCCCGACTCAGCCCCTGACCGGTCACGGGTGAGGGCCGGCGATCACACGGCGGCCGGCGTCACCGCCTCGACGAGGTGCCGGCGCCCTCGACGACGCCCAGCAGCGCCACCGAGCAGACGACCGCGACGACGAAGCCCAGCACGTTGAGCTCGAAGATGTCACCCGTCCCGAGCAGGTTGGCGATGACGCCTCCGACGACGGACCCGGCAAGGCCGACGAGCAGGGTCGCCAGCAGACTGAGGTTCTGGCGGCCCGGCTTGATCAGGCGTGCGAGCGCGCCGATCACCAGCCCGGCGACGATGAATCCGATCACTGTGCCCGCCTCCTCCTGTTCGCTACCGGGACGATACCCCGGCTCCCGCAGGTTCGGTGACGAGGAGGACGGCGCGTCGCCCGGGGTCAGGGCAGGAAGAGCGTCGAGTCGCCGAACTCGTGCCACAGGTACCGCCGCTGGACCGCGGCGTGGTACGCCGCCCCGACCAGCTCGGCGCCGGCGACCGCCTCGAGCAGGAGCAGATGGCTCGCCTCCGGTGCGTGCAGGCCGGTGACCAGGCCCGTCACCACCCGGGCCGGGCGCTCCGGGCCGAGGGTGAGGTTCGTCCAGCCACCGGCCGCACGCACGCTCCCGTCGACTCCGGCGGCGGTCTCCAGCGCCCGGACCACGGTCGTGCCGACGGCGACGACCCGCTGACCCGCGGCTCGGGCGCTGTCGACAAGCCGGGCCGTCGCGGACGACACCTCGAAGCGCTCCGGCAACGGGGGCTCATGCGGCTCGGGGCTGGACACGGCGGCATGCAGCACGACTGGCGCGACGGTCACCCCGCCCGCCATGAGCCGGACGAGCAGCCGCGGGGTGAAGGGACGGCCGGCGCTGGGCATCTCGGCGCTGCCGGGCTGCGTCGCGTAGACCGTCTGGCGGTCTTCCAGGGTGTACGACGCGGCGAGGTAGCCGTAACCGATGGGCCGGCCGTGCCGCGGGAGGTAGGCCGCGGCCGGCACCGGCGGGGTCACCGTGGCGCGCCACAGCCGGGTGGGACGAGCCGTGGCATCAGGGTAGGCGGCCGTCAGCCGGAGACGGACGTCACCGGGTACGTCCAGCGCCTCGCCGGCGGTGGCCTCGAGCTCGGGGCCGGCGCCGTCGGGGCGGCGGATCTCCACCACCCACTCGCCCTGGCCGAGCTGGGTCGACACGTGCACCACGGGGGGCCGGCCGGCGCGGCGACCGTCGAGAGCGGCCGGCAGGGTCGCCGAGGTGTTGACCACCAGGAGGTCACCGGGCTGCAGCAGGTCGGGCAGCTCACGGAAGCGCCGGTGCTCCACCTGCCCCGGCCGGGCCACGAGCAGTCGCACCCGTCGCGCGGCACGCCCCTGTGCTCCGGCTGCTGCGCCTCGCTGTCGGGGGGCAGGGTGAAGCGGGTCTCTGGCGCGGGGATGGCCGGCCGAGCGGTCGCCGTGATCACGCCGGCACCGCGTCGGCCAGGTCGGCGGCGCGGTAGCGGCCGCTGGGCAGGTCATCCTCGACGAGCCGCAGCAGGGCGGGAACGACGGTCTCCGGCGAGGGGCGGTCGCCGATGTCCTCGCCGGGGAAGGCCTGTTGGTGCAGGTCGGTGGCCATGTCGCCCGGGTCGAAGGCGTAGACGCGCATCCGGGGGTGCTCCGCCGCCAGTACGGCTGTGAGCTGGTCCAACGCCGCCTTGGACGAACCGTAGCCGCCCCATCCCTCATGGGCCTCTACGGCCGCGTCGGACGAGATGTCGACGACCCGACCGCCTCGGCGGCGCAGCTGCGGCAAGACCAGCTGCAGCAGGGCGAGCGGGGCGAGGACGTTGACCGCGTACACCCGCTCCAGCGCCTCGAGCGGGTAGTCGGCCAGGCGGGGCTGGGGGCTGGGGCCCAGGACGCTCGCGTTGTTCACCAGCAGGTCCAGGCCCCCGGCGTGAATCACCCGTTCGGCCAGTTCGCGTCGGTGGTCGGTGTCGGCCACGTCGCCCGGCACGGCGGTGACCGCGTGCCCGTCCGGCATGTCCCGGATGGCCTGGGAGAGCCGGACCGGATCACGCCCCCGTCGATCACCACGTGCCAGCCGCGTCCGACGAGGGCGGCAGCCAGCGCCCGGCCGAGGCCGCGGGACCCCCCGGTCACGAGCGCGAGCGGGCTCGGTGTCTCTGCGTGCGCGTCGTCGGTTGGCCATGTCCACACGGTAGAAGTTGAAGTAAACTTCAAGTCAACCCACAACCGGAGAAAAATCCGTGAAGGACACCGACCTGCTGCCGATCGGCGAGGTGGCCCGGCGGGCCGGCATCGCCACCTCGGCGCTGCGCTACTACGAGCGGGAGGGGCTGGTCACGCCGATGCGCTCCCAGGGAGGGCGCCGGCACTACCCGCGCAGCGTGCTGCGGCGGCTCGCGTTCGTGCGCGCGGCGCAGACCGTGGGGTTGTCACTTCAGGAGATCCGGGCGGCGCTCGCGACCCTGCCCGACGGGCGGACGCCGTCGTCGGCGGACTGGGCCCGGCTGTCCCGCTCGTGGCGCGACCGCCTGGATGAGCAGATCGCGGGCCTCACCGCGCTGCGCGACGGATTGACCTCCTGCATCGGCTGCGGCTGCCTGTCGCTGCGGGTGTGCGCCTTGTCCAATCCCGACGACACCGTCGCGGCGGCCGGCGCGGGCGCCCGGTACCTGCCAGCGGTCCTGCGCCGGGCCCCCGGGCCGACGAGGCCCGCGTGAGCTCAGGCCCGGCCGGCCCAGACCCCCACGGGCTGGAACTGCAGGGGGACGTCGATGAGGATGAGCTCGGCGTCGTCCACGGCGGTGATGCCGACCCGCTCGGCTCCCAAGATTTTGGCGGCGTCGCCACTCGACAGCTTGTCGGCGCCCACGTCGACCGCGCCGTCCATCACGTACAGGTAGCCGCCGCGCTCTCGCGGGTAGTCGTGGCCCACGCTCGTGCCCGGCGCCAGCCGTGACACGAAGACCCGCGCGTCCTGGGCGAGGTCGAGACCGTCCTCCCCAGCAGGCCCCATGATCTGCAACAGCGTGTCGGCGCGGTCCTCCGCGCGGTACTGCCGCTGCTGGACCGACGACTCCAGTCCCTCGATGCTGGGCAGGAACCAGAACTGCATGAAGCGCATCGGCCGGGAGTCCGAGCCGTTGCGCTCCGAGTGCAGGGCGCCGGCGTGAGAGAAGCGCATCACCTGCGCCGCCCCGGATTCCAGCTGTCCGTCGTTGCCCAGCGAGTCGTCGTGGGCGAACCGTCCCTCCGCCACGTAGGTGCAGCTCTCGATGTCCCGGTGCGGGTGCATCGGCCACACCGCGCCCGGCTGCAGGCGGTCGTCGTTGAACACGCGCAGGGGACCGACGCCCATCTGCTCGGGGTCGCGGTACCGGTCGAACGAGAAGTGCCAGCGGGCCTGGAACCAGCCTCCGTCCGCCGCATAGATCTCGCTGTCGCGTCGCACCTGCACGGTCATCGTCGCTCCGATCGCGTCGCCGGCGGGCCGCCGGCTCCGGGCTCGCTACCGGGGGAGTCGTCGTCGTCGGACAGCCGGGCCAGCACGGCCCGGGAGATCTCGTCGAGCGCGTCGAGCTGCGCGGGGGTCAGCACGTCGACGAAGGCACGCCGCACGTCCTCGACGTGCTCGGGCGCGGCCCGCTCGATCGCCGTTCTGCCCGCGTCGGTCAGCACGACGAAGGCACCCCGTCTGTCGGTCGGGCACTCCTCGCGCCGCAGCAGTCCGCGTCGCTGCATGCGGGTCAGGTGGTGTGACAGGCGGCTCTTCTCCCACCGCAGCGCGTCAGCGAGCCGGAAGGCCCGCAGCCGCCCCTCGCACGCCTCCGACAGGCTGACCAGCACCTCGTAGTCGGCCAGGGACAATCCGGCGGCGCGGACCAGGTTGCGGTTGAGCCGGGCGCTGAGCTGCAAGCGCATGCGGTTGTACCCGCGCCAGGCGCGGGCCTCGCGTTCGTCCAACCAGCGCGGTTGCCCCACGCCGGGAAACATACCCGGAATGATTGACGTGTCATCCGCGTTGGAGGCAGTTGATACATCAACCGCATGAACCTAGCACAGGAGCGGAGCCCATCATGAGCGACACGATGACCTCGACGTTCACCGCCGAGCAGCTCACCGGCGACTACACCCTCGACCCCGCCCACAGCCGCATCGGGTTCGTGGCGCGTCACGCGATGGTCACCAAGGTCCGCGGCTCGTTCAAGGACTTCGACGGCGCGGCTCACCTCGACGCCGCCGACCCGGCCAACTCCAGCGCCCAGCTGACGATCAGGGCCGCCAGCATCGATACCCGCAACGCCGACCGGGACGCGCACCTTCGCAGCAACGACTTCTTCGCGATGGACGACTACCCCGAGATCACGTTCGTGTCGTCCGACGTCGAGCAGATCGACGACGCCACCTACCGGGTCACCGGCGACCTGACCATCAAGGGCGTCACCAGGCCCGTGACCGTCGACCTGGAGTACACCGGCGCCGCCACCGACCCCTGGGGCCAGCTGCGGGTGGGCTTCGAGGGCTTGGTGACCGTCAACCGCAAGGACTGGGGCGTGAACTGGAACGCGCCGCTCGAGGCCGGCGGCGTCCTGGTCAGCGAGAAGGTCACCCTCGAGTTCGAGCTGTCCGCCGTCAAGGACGCCTGACCGCCCACATCCCCCGCTTGTCACCCTGGTTACCCCAGCGGCAACCAGGGTGACAAGCTCCGGGGTCAGCCGCTGATGATGCCGTTGTCGACCAGGAACTGCTCGGCCACGTCCTCGGCGTCCTCGCCCTCCACGTCGACCTGGGCGTTGAGGTCGGTCATCGTCTCGTTGGTCAGCTCCTCGGCGATGGCGTTGAACAGCTCGTCGTAGGCGCTGTCGTTCTCCTGATAGGTGTCCTCGCGGATGGTCATCGCCAGGTTGTACTTCGGGAAGAAGTCCTGGTCGTCCTCCAGCACCGTCAGGTCCTGCGCCTGGATGCGCCCGTCGGTGGCGAACACCTCGCCGAAGTTGCACTGCTCGCCCGCGCCCGTCGCCGCGTAGATGACGCCGAGGTCGAGCTCGGTGATGTTGCCCTCGGGGAACTCGAAGCCGTAGTGCTCCTCCAGGCCGGGCAGCCCGTCGTCACGGCTGAGGAACTCGGCGTCGGCGCACAGGGTCAGCTGGTCGTCCTCGAGCTCGGCCACCTCCGACAGCGTCTCGATCCCCAGCTCCTCGGTGGCGTCGGGGCCCATCGCCAGCGCGTATGTGTTGTTCATCGGCGCCGGCTCCAGCCAGACGATGCTGTTCTTCTCCAGGTCCTCCTCGGCGACGGCCAGGTACTGCTCCCGCTCGTCGGCGATCGGGTCGGTGTGACCGAGGATCGTGATCCAGCCGGTGCCCGTATACTCCCAGTACATGTCGATCTCGCCGCTCTCCAGGGCCTGGCGGACCACGTTGGTGCCGATGATGCCGACCTGGTTGTCCACCTGCGCCCCGGCGGCCTCCAGGGCTATGGCGGCCATGTTGCCCACGATGAGCTGCTCGGTGAACTCCTTGGAGCCCACCCCGACCTGGGCCCCTTCCAGGTCGATGTCCTCGGCCAGGGCCTCGCCCCCGTCACCCCCACCGCCGTCGCCACCACCGCCACCACCGCCACCGCACGCGGCGGCGAGCAGGGTGAGCGCCGCGAGCAGCGCCACAAGGCGGGCGGTCCGGGTCCCGGTTACGGTCATGTCTCGCGCCTCTCCAGTCGTGTCGTCGGTACAACGACGCCTACAGGCCCTTTGGTTTCAGGAAGTCCTCGGCGATGCCGGCCAGGTAGTCGATGAACAGGGCGAGCACGGCGACGAGGACGGCGCCCGTGTAGGTCACCGTCTCGCGGCCCGTCTGCAGCCCCGACCTGATGATGTCCCCGAGGCCACCCCCGCCGATGTAGGTGGCCAGGGCGGCGGTTCCCACCAGGATGATCAGGGCCGTCCGTATCCCGGCGAGGATCACCGGCACGGCCAGCGGCAGCTCGAGCTCGAAGAAGACGCCGCGCTTGGACAGACCCATGCCCCGGCCGGCCTCCAGGACCGCCGGGTCCACCTGCTGCAACCCCACCATGGTGTTGCGCATCACCGGCAGGACCGCGTAGACCACGAGGCCGATCACGGCGAGCCCGATGTTCAGCTGCCGACCCTGGCTGAACCAGTAGATCGCGAGCAGGGCGAGCACACCGATCGAGGGCACGGCCTGGCCGACGTTGGCTACCGCGATGATCGGCGGCGCGAAGCCCCGCGCCCAGCTGCGGGTGAGCAGCACGCCGAGGGGGACCGCGATGAGCAGCACCGCGATGGTCGACAGCGCCGTCAGCTGCATGTGACCGACGAAGGCGTCGCCGATCTGGCCGGCGTTCAGGCGGCGCTGCTCGATGGAGTCGAGGTCCTGCGCGCTGACCCACAGGTACAGCGCGACGCACACCGCGACCAGGCTCGCCGGCATCGTCAGGTAGCGCCTGAGCCCGGCGCCAAGACGCTCGCCCCCCTCGGGCTCGAAGGGGGCCTCGGGCGTGACGACCGACATCTACGCGCGCTCCGCCTGGTCGGGTGTGGCGTCGATGACCGGCGGCTGGCCCACGGCCTCGGCGCGCTCGGCGGCCCCGGCGACCCGCGCCTCCTCCACGGCGAGCAGGAGGATCGGGAGGTCGACTGAGCCCAGGTAGGCGCCGTCGTCGTCGACGACCGCCGCGACGCCCAGGCGCGTGTCGAGCATGGCGTTCAGCGCCTCGGCGAGCGTGTCGCGCGGATGCACGATCGCCTCGACCCGCGTGCCCACCTCCTGCGGCGAGCCCGACCCGTCCTCCAGCTCCTCGGCGGAGACCCAGCGGTGCGGGTGCTTGTTGTCGTCGAGCAGCAGCACGGCCCGGTGGTCGGAGGCGCGCAGCGCGGACCAGATGACCTCACGGTCGGCGCCCGAGTCCGCGGTGGGCCAGTCCGACAGCTCGAGCTCGCTCACGCGCGACAGGTTCAGCCGCTTGAGGTTCGCCCCCGCGCCGATGAAGTCGGCGACGAAGTCGTCGGCGGGGTTGGTCAGGATCGTCTCGGGCGTGTCGTACTGGGCGATGACGGACCGCTGGCGCAGGATGGCGATGCGGTCGCCCATCTTGATCGCCTCCTCGATGTCGTGGGTGACGAAGACGATCGTCTTGCGGATCTCCTCCTGCAGCCGGAGGAACTCGTTCTGCAGGCGCTCGCGGGTGATCGGGTCGATCGCCCCGAACGGCTCGTCCATCAGCATCACCGGCGGATCGGCCGACAGCGCCCGCGCCACCCCGACCCGCTGGCGCTGACCGCCCGACAGCTCCTTGGGGTAGCGACCGCGGTAGACCGACGGGTCCATGCCGACCAGGTCGAGCAGCTCGTCCACGCGCTCGCGGATCCGCTGGCTGCCCCAGCCCAGCAGCCGCGGCACGGTGGCGATGTTGTCGTGGATCGTCTTGTGGGGGAACAGCCCGATCTGCTGGATGACGTAGCCCATGCGCCGCCGCAGCAGGTCGGGATCGGACTTCGTGACGTCCTCGCCCTCCAGGAAGATGCGCCCCGACGACGGCTCGATGATGCGGTTGATCATCTTCATGGTCGTCGTCTTGCCGCAACCCGACGGCCCGACGAGCACACAGGTCTCGCCCTCGAGCACATCCATGGTCAGTTCCTCGACGGCCGGTTCGGACTGGCCCCGGTAGCGCTTCGTGATCTCCTCGAGCCGGATCATCGAGTCGGTCATCGCCGGATCCCCCGCGGCGTCGTCAGTCGGTTGATGAGGGCGAACAGCACGTCGATGAGGATGGCGAGGATGATGACCCCCATGGTGCCGAGCAGCACGCCGTCGAGGGCGAACGCGGACCCCAGCTGGGACAGGGACCGGAAGATGATCTCCCCGTAGCCCCCGGCCTGGATGACCGCGGCGATGGCGGCGATGCCGACGATGATCATCGCCGACACCCGGATGCCGGTGATGATGACCGGCCACGCCAACGGCAGTTCGATCTCCCGCAGGACCTGCCGCTTGCGCAGGCCCATCCCCCTGGCGGACTCGACGACGGCCGAGTCGACCTCGTTGAGACCGACGATCGTGTTCCGCACGATCGGCAGCAGCCCGTACAGGGTCAGGGCCACCAGCGCGGAGACGGATCCCAGGCCGAACAGGGGCACGAGCAGCACGAACAGCGCCAGGGAGGGGATCGTCAGGATGACGCCGGCGACGCCCAGGGCGATGTTGCGCTCGCGGGGTCGTCGGTAGGTCAGGACGCCGACGCCGACGCCGATGACGCTGGAGCAGGTGATGGCCACGGCGACGAGGAACAGGTGCTGCAGCCCGTACTCGAGCAGGTCGTCGTAGTCGTCGAGGAAGATCTCGAGCAAGGTACCCAACGCCCGCCTCCTGCGCTGGTAGCGGCATCGACCGGGCCGTCGCGACTCCCGGTGGGGACGGGATCGCAGTCCGCTGTTGACCCTCGAGCCTACTCCGCGTGGGGTCGCCAGGCCAATGACCGAGTTCGCCGGGCGGCCCGGGACCGGGACCGGGAGCGGTCGTAGGATTGCCCCGGAGGTGTGGCGATGGACGGGGACAGGCTGCATCGGATCCGCCCCGACGAGTGCTCGGAGGCGACCGCACAGACGCCCGGGATGCGCCGGGTCGCCGCTGTCACAGGCGCCGCCGCGGGTGCTCGCCGCATCTGGATGGGCCGGACGCACGTTGCGCCGGGAGCCTCGTCGGGCCCCCACCACCACGGCGAGTCCGAGACGGCGATCCACGTGCTTACGGGCCACCCGGTCTTCGTGTACCGCGACGGCGCAGCCACGGAGCGCCTGGAGACCGAGCCGGGCGACTACGTCTACGTGCCGCCGCATGTGCCGCACCTGGAGGCAAACCCCGGCCGGACCGAGGCCGTGATCGTGGTCGCCCGCACCACCCAGGAGGCGATCGTGGTCAACCTCGACTCGCTGTGACGGGGTGACGACCACCGCCGCCGCGCTCGCGGTCGCCGTGCTGGCCGACGCCGGGGTCCGTCGCTGCTACACCGTCCCCGGCGAGAGCTTCCTGGGGCTGATCGACGCGGTCGAGCGACACCCGGGCGTGCGCCTGGTCTCCACCCGCCACGAGTCCGGGGCCGGCTTCATGGCCGAGGCGGACGCCAAGCTGACCGGGATCCCGGCGCTGGTGGCGGCGACCCGCGGGCCGGGGGCGGCCAACCTGGCCGTCGCCGTGCACACCGCGCGGCAGGACTCGACGCCGATGATCGCCGTGCTCGGCCAGGTCGACTCCTCCCGCGTGGGCCGGGAGGCCTTCCAGGAGGTCGACCTGGCGGCCTTCCACGCCCCCCTCGCCAAGTGGGCCGCGACCGCCACGCGCGCGGACCGGCTCGCCGAGCTGGTCTCGCAGGCCGTGCGCGTGGCCACCACCGGCCGGCCGGGCCCAGCCGTGGTCGCCGTGCCCGCCGACCTGTTCGACGCACCGGTCGACGCCGGCACCGGGCCCCGGCCCGGCGCGGCCGACCCCGTCGAGCCCGCCCTGTCCACGGCCGACCGCGACCGCATCGCCGGCCTGCTCTCCACGGCCGAGCGCGCGGTGATGATCGCCGGAGGCGGGACCCGCGCCGCCCGCGCCCCGCTCGTGGGCGTCGCCGAGCGCTTCGGGGTCGGGGTCTACACGGGCTTCCGCCGCCAGGACGTCTTCCCCAACAGCCACCCGCTGTACCTGGGGCACCTCGGCCTGGGCGCCCCGCCGGAGACCCTGGTCGCGCTGGAGCGGGCCGACGTCGTCGCGGTGGTCGGCTGCCGGCTCAGCGAGGTGACCACCCAGGGCTACCGTCTCCCGGCGCCGGGGTCCGTCGTGGTCCAGATCGACGTCGACCCCGCGGTCGTGGGGGCCGTCGTGGGCGTGGCGGTCGGGGCCGTCGCCGACGCCGCCGGTGCGCTGGGAGCCCTCGCAAAGGCCGCCCCCGCGACTCCTGTGCCGCGGGACTGGGAGAGCGCGCACCGGGCGTGGCAGGCGTCCACCGAGGCGCCGACCGCACCCGCCGGCCCCGGGGTCCACCCGGCCGCGGCGATCCGGGCCATGGCCGACGCCCTCCCCGCGGACGCGATCATCGCCAACGACGCCGGCAACTTCTCCGCCTTCCTCCACCGCTACTGGCGATACGACCGTCCCCACACCCAGCTGGCCCCGACCAGCGGGGCGATGGGCTACGGCGTCCCCGCGGCCGTGGGGGCCAAGCTTGCCCGGCCGGACCGCATGGTCGTCGCGGTCGTCGGCGACGGCGGGCTGTTGATGACCGGCCAGGAGCTGGAGACGGCCGTCCGCTGCGACGCACCGATCACCGTCGTCGTCTTCCAGAACGGGCTGTACGGCACCATCGCCATGCACCAGGCCAGAAGCGTCGGTCGCACCGCCGGTGTGCGCATCGGTGGACCGCTGGACCTGGCCGCCTATGCGCGCGGGCTCGGCGCGGCGGGCGTCACCGTCGACGGCGCCGAGGAACTCCCGGATGCTCTGGCGGACGCGGTCGGGGCGGACAGGGCGACGCTGGTCGACGTGCGGACCGACCCCGACGTCATCAGCCCCACCGCGCGCCTGTCCGAGCTGCTCGAGGCAGACCGGGAAGCAGCCCGGTGAGACGCGATGCGCCGGGACGCCGCCTCCTGGGCGGTCATGCGGCATCGTTCAACAACTCCTGGACAGGCCATCGGACGGCATCTACGTCCCGACGTCCGTCCGCTGAACCACGCAACGGGCGATGGAAGGGGCACATGGATGGGCACCCCTCCGGCTCCGACCATGGGAGACGACCAGACGGTCCACGCGCCATCGATCAAGACGGGCCTCAGCTGCGACGGCGCCCGCATGACGGCTGCCGCTTCCATGTCGAGTCAGCGACAGCAGCCGCACGTCCTCGACCACAGGCTCCGCGCGTCGTTGGTCGACGTTGGCAAGCGCTGCAGCGGGG
>JALYGZ010000115.1 GCA_030776845.1 Actinomycetota bacterium | reverse complement strand
GTGGCCGACGCCGCCCCGCCGGGGGTCCGGACGACTCACGCGCTCACCGTCGGGCCCGGCCGGTGCCCAGGACGGCGTTGCGCAGCTCCTCCTCCAGCTCCGGCGTGGTCAGCGCGATGACCTGGTCCTCGGGCTCGAAGGTCGTGAAGCCGCGGGGGATGACCGTCTCGTCGCCTCGGAAGATGCACACCAGCACGGAGTTCGCCGGCAGCCCGAGCTCGGCCACGCTGCGGCGGGTCGGCTGGAAGTCGCCGGGGATGTCGATCTCGACGAGGTTCACCTTGCCCTGGCGCAGCGTGTACAGGTGGATCAGGTCGCCGACCGTGAGCTGCTCGCGGATGAGGTGGGAGATGAGGCTGGTCGTCGACACCGCCTCGATGTGCAGCCGCCGGAAGATCTCCTCGTTCTGGGGGCTGTTGACCCGGGACAGCACCCGGGGGACCCCGAACGAGGTGAGGGCTAGTTGGCAGGCCACGAAGTTGTCGTCGTCGTCGCCCGTCGTCGCGGCGAACACGTCGGCGCGCTCCAGCCGCGCCTGCTCCAGATAGCGGACGTCGCAGGCGTCGCCGTGGATGACGAGCAGGTCGTGGTCGCGCAGCAGCGACTCGCAGCGTGTCTCGTGCCGCTCGATGATGGCGACCTCGTGCCCGTCCTCGAGCAGCTCCCTGGCGATGTAGCGCCCCACCTTTCCCCCGCCGGCCAGCACGACGTACACGGCCCTCAGTCCTCGTCGTCGAAGGGGTGGGCCACGAGCTCGTGCAGAGCCTGGTACGCGCTGTGGCGGCAGGCGGCCACCACGACGTCGCCGGCCCGCAGCTGCTCGTCGCCGGACGGCAGGCGGACGCCGAAGTCGCGCTGGATGGCCGCCACGCGCACGTCGCCGAGGCCCTCCAGGTCGTCGACGGTCTTTCCGGCGCCACCCTCGTGCACCCGCATCTCGAGGATCTCGACGTCGGACTCGCGGAAGGTGACGTGCTGGGGGAAGGCCCCGGCCCGCACCTCGTTGAGGATCGCCTTGGCCACCAGCCGCGTGCCGGACACGTAGTGGACCTTCATCTTGCGGTAGGAGTCCTCGCGCTCGGGGTTGAACAGCCGCGCCACGGTGTGGGGCACGTCGAACAGCTCCTTGGCGATCTGCACGGACATGAGGTTGGCGTTGTCCAGGGCGGTGACGGCGACGAAGGCGTCGGCCATCTCGATCCGGGCGCGCTGGAGCACGTCCTTGTCGGTGATGTCGCCGACGAGCGTCTCGCCGTTGAAGCCGGTGCCCAGCCGGTGGAAGGCCTCCTCGCGCGTGTCGAGGAGCACCACGTCGTGGCCCTCGGTGGCCATCTGGTCGGCGACCGCGGCGCCGACGCGCCCGCACCCGCCGATGATCACGTGCATGCCCGGCCCTGTCCGTGTCGTCCGCGGAGTATGCCACCGGCGCTTCCTATACTGGGCCGGTGACCGACGCGGCTGTGACCACCCGCCCCCTGACCGTCCTCCTCGCGGCGCCGCGCGGCTTCTGCGCCGGCGTCGACCGGGCCGTGGACATCGTCGAGCGGGCCCTGCGCCGCTGGGGCCCGCCGGTGTACGTGCGCCACGCGATCGTGCACAACACCCGGGTGGTCGACGACCTACGGGCCCGCGGCGCGGTCTTCGTCGAGGACGAGGACGAGGTGCCCGAGGGCGGGCTGCTCGTCTTCAGCGCCCACGGCGTCCCGCCGCAGGTGCGCGAGAACGCTGCCCGGCGGGGGGTGCGCACGATCGACGCCACCTGCCCGCTGGTGACCAAGGTCCACCTGGAGGCGGACCGCTACGCGCGCCAGGGGCGCCAGCTCGTGCTGATCGGTCACGCGGGCCATCAGGAGGTCATCGGCACGATGGGCCACGCCCCGGAGTCGATGACGCTCGTCGAGGACGTCGACGACGTGGCCCGCCTGGAGCTGGCGGACCCGGACAACGTGGCGTACCTGTCGCAGACGACGCTGTCGGTCGACGAGGCCGCCACGGTGGTGGACGCGCTGCGGGCCAGGGCCCCCCGGGCCAAGGGGCCCCGCGGAGACGACATCTGCTACGCCACCCAGAACCGCCAGGACGCCGTCAAGGTGCTCGCCCAGCGCGCCGATCTGTTGCTCGTCGTCGGCTCCCCACACTCGTCGAACTCACGGCGCATGGTCGAGGTCGCCCTGGCCGCCGGCGCGCCGGCCGCGCACCTGGTCGATGACGCCGACGCCATCCGTGAGCCGTGGCTGGACGGCGTGGCCACTGTAGGCCTCACCTCGGGCGCCAGCGCCCCGGAGGTGCTGGTCACCGGGGTCCTGGATCGGCTGCGGGCCCGCCCCGGCGGGGCCGTCGTGGAGGAGCTGCAGGTGGTGGCCGAGGACGTAACCTTCGCGCTGCCCGCGGAGCTGCGCGACGCCGAGGGCTAGCTCCCCGGCCGGCTCACCCGTACTCGTCGACGCTGTCGGCCAGGTCCAGGCACGCCTGGGTGACGCCGCCGGCGGCGTGGCTGCGGATCCTCAGCGTTACGGTGTTGTAGGACAGCTCGACGTCGGCATGGTGTGACGCCCGCTCGCTGAGCAGGGCGACCCGCTGCAGGAAGCCCATGGCGGCGACGAAGTCGCGGAAGCGGTAGGTCCTGGTGATCCCGTCCGCTCCGCCGGTCCAGCCGTCGCGTTCCTCCAGCGCGCGGTGGACGGTGTCGGCGTCCAGCAGGTCAGCCATCGTCTTCTCCTTCGGTGGTCGGGGGGACCGGCTCCGGTCTGCCCGGCCCCGACAGCCCCAGCGCCTCGCAGAAGGCGTCCCCGACCTGTTGCCACTGCCAAGGGCGCAGGTCCAGGGCGTCGCGCAGCTGCCCCGGCGTGCCGGGATCGCTCAGCAGCGCCCCCATCAGCGTACGGCTGGGGCACAGCACCCCGGGGTCCAGGCCGAGCGCGCGCGCCCGGGCCCCGCGCAGGGCCCGCAGC
>JALYGZ010000114.1 GCA_030776845.1 Actinomycetota bacterium | reverse complement strand
CGCCGCGGGAGCTGGCCGACGCCATCGTCGCGCGCATCGGCGACGCGCCCGGCGTCGAGGCGGTGCAGGTGGCGGGCCCGGGGTTCATCAACTTCCGGCTGGCCCACAGCGCCTTCGAGGAGGTCGTCCGCGACGCGGTGACCCTCGGCGAGTCCTACGGCCACGGGGAGGCGGGGCGGGGACGGCGTGCCCAGGTCGAGTTCGTGTCGGCCAACCCGACCGGCCCGCTGCACGTGGGCCACGGGCGTCAGGCCGCGCTGGGCGACGCGATCGCCGGGCTGCTCGAGGCGACCGGCTGGGAGGTCGAGCGCGAGTACTACTTCAACGACGCCGGCAACCAGATGGAGCGCTTCGGCGCGAGCGTCGCCGCCGCCGCCCGGGGCGAGGAGCCCCCCGAGGACGGCTACCATGGGGCCTACATCGCCCACCTCGCGGCCGAGCTGACCGAGGAGGAGCTGGCCGGCGATGTCACCGAGGCCGCCTACGGGCGGATGCTCGCGCGGATCAAGTCCACGCTGGCCGCCTTCGGGGTCGTGTTCGACTCCTACTTCGGGGAGCGGGCCCTGCACACCTCCGGGGCCATCGAGCTCGTCGTCGAGCGGCTGCGTAAGGTGGGCCACGCCTACGACGCCGGCGGGGCCACCTGGCTGCGCGCGACCGCCTTCGGCGACGACAAGGACCGGGTCCTGCTGCGCGCCGACGGCCGTCCCACCTACTTCGCCGCCGACTGCGCCTATCTGGCCTCGAAGGTCGCCCGTGGCTTCGACCGCTGCATCTACGTGCTCGGCGCGGACCACCACGGCTACGTGACGCGCCTGCACGCGGCCGCGGCGGCCGAGGGCCTGCCCGACGACCGCGTCGAGGTGGTCCTGCACCAGTTCGTCAACCTGTACCGCGCCGGTGTGCCCGTGCGGATGAGCAAGCGGACCGGGGATATCGTCACCTTCGACGAGCTCATCGACGAGGTGGGTCCCGACGCCGCCCGCTACACCTTCCTACGCTTCTCCGCCGAGGCCACGATCGACTTCGACATCGCCGAGGTGGTGCGCGCCGACCGGGACAACCCCGTGTACTACGTGCAGTACTCCAGCGCCCGCATCGCCGGCATCATGCGCACCGCGGCCGAGCGCGGCGTGCATCCGGGCGAGGTGGACGACGCCCCGCTGGACCTGCTCACCCACGACGCGGAGCTCGAGCTCGTGCGGCGCATCGGGGCCTACCCCGAGGTGGTGGCCTTCGCCGCCGAGGTGCGCGCCCCCCACCGCGTGGCCCGCTACGCCGAGGAGCTGGCCGAGGCCTTCCACAAGTTCTACACGGAGTGCCAGGTCGTCGGCGACGACGCCGAGCTGACCCGCGCCCGCTACTGGCTGTGCGTGGCGGCGCGGCAGACCCTGGCCAACGCCCTGGGGCTGCTGGGCGTGCACGCCCCCGAGCGGATGTGACTGTGCCCGGACGCGACACCGCCGGCGTCCAGCGCTGGCGCCGGAGGCTGGAGGGGCTCGTCGGCGTCCCCGCCACCGAGGGCAACCGCGTGGACGTGCTGCGCAACGGCGACGAGATCTTCCCGGCCATGCTCGACGCGGTCCGGTCCGCCCGGCGCACCGTCGACATCATGACCTACGTCTACTGGACCGGCGACGTCGCCCGGCACTTCGCCGACGCCCTGTCCGAGCGGGCCCGCGCCGGCCTGCGGGTGCGCATCCTGCTCGACGCCGTGGGCGCCTACGCCATGAGCGACGAGCTGGGCGAGCGCATGAAGGCCGCCGGCTGCCGGATGGAGTGGTTCCGCCCACCGGGCACTCGGAGGCTGCGCAAGGCCGATCACCGCAACCACCGCAAGGTCCTCATCGTCGACGAGCGGGTCGCCTTCGTGGGGGGCGTGGGCATCGCCCGCGAGTGGGAGGGCGACGCGCAGGACCCGTCGCACTGGCGCGACACGCACCTGCGCGTGCGCGGGCCCGCCGTGGACGGGCTGCGCGCGGCGTTCGTGGGCAACTGGGCCGAGACCGGGCGGCCGGCCTTCGACGAGCACGACCGCTTCGCCGACCAGGAGCGCGCGGGCGACGCCGCCGTGCAGACCGTCGCGTGCCCCTCCCAGCAGGGCTGGACCCAGCTGGGCACGGTCCTGCACGCGTTCATCGGCATGGCCGAGCGGGCCCTGCGGGTCACCACCGCCTACTTCGTGCCCGACGACCACTTCCGGGGGATGCTGTGCGCGGCCGCGCGCCGCGGCGTCGACGTGGACGTGCTCGTCCCCGGACCGCACATCGACAAGCGTGTCGTGCAGGTGGCCGGCGAGGCCGACTACGCCGAGCTGCTGGAGGCCGGCGTGCGCGTGTGGCGCTACCAGCCCACGATGCTGCACGCCAAGGTGGTCACGGTGGACGGCAGCGTCGCGTGCGTGGGCTCGGCCAACTTCGACCAGCGGTCGCTGCGGCTGAACGAGGAGGCGAACGTCGTCGTGTTCGACCCGGCGGTCGTGGCCACGCTGGACCGCCACTTCGCCGAGGACCTCGCGCTGAGCGCGCCCGTGGACCCCGGGCGGTGGGCCCGGCGCGGGGCCGTGCAGCGGGTGAAGGAGAAGCTGGCCGGGTCCGTCGACGGCGAGCTGTGAGCACCCCGCGCGAATCGGGCGCGCCGACGCGGGCCGACCCGGCTCCCTTCCCGCGCACGGCCGTGTTCGACGGGGCGCGTCTGGTGGCCGTCGGCGGCACGGACGTCGTCGAGCTGGCGCGCCGCCACGGCACCCCCCTGTACGTCGTCGACCACGCCGAGCTCGTGGGGCGGATGCGCGAGTACCGCGCGGCGCTGGGCGCCGACGTGGACGTGATCTACGCGGCCAAGGCGCTGTGCGTGGTCGGCGTCCTGCAGATCGCCGCGGCTGAGGGGCTTGGCGTCGACGTCGCCAGCGAGGGCGAGCTGTTGACCGCGCACCGCGCCGGGGTGCCGATGGGCCGGATCGTCCTGCACGGCAACAACAAGTCCGCCGACGAGCTGACCGCGGCCGCCCGTCTGGGCGTCGGGCGAGTCGCCGTCGACAGCTTCGCGGAGCTGGACCGCCTCGAGCGCATCGGGCGCCGGCTGGGCCACGTGTTCGACGTGCTCCTGCGGGTCACGCCCGGAGTGGGGGCCGGGACCCACGCGTTCGTGCGCACCGGCCACGACGACACCAAGTTCGGCTTCACCCTGTCCGCCGGGCTGGCCCACGAGGCCGTCGCCCGTGCGCACGGGTGCACGCACGTGCGCCTGCGCGGCGCCCACTGCCACGTCGGCAGCCAGATCCTGGGCACCGGGGCGTTCGACGACGCCGCGTCGGCGATGACCGGCTTCCTCGCCGACGTGCGCGAGGACCACGGCCTCGCCCTGGAGGAGCTCAACCTCGGGGGCGGGCTGGGCATCGCGTACCGCCGCGGCGACCGGGCGCCGGTCGTCGCCGACTACGCCGCCAGCCTGGTCAGGGCCGTGCGCGCGGGCACGTCGGCCCGGGGCCTGCCCGAGCCGCGGCTGGCCGTCGAGCCGGGCCGCTCCATCGCCGGGCCCGCCGGTATCACCCTGTACACGGTGGGGACGGTCAAGGACGTCCCCGGCGGGCGGACGTGGGTCAGCGTCGACGGCGGCATGAGCGACAACGTGCGCCCCGCCCTGTACGGCGCCAGCTACGAGGTCGCGGCCGCCGGGCCGGGCCCCGGCGCGGGCGTGGGGAGCGGGAAGGTGGCGCTCGTCGGCAAGCACTGCGAGTCCGGCGACGTCCTGGTGCCCGAGGCGTGGCTGCCCGCCGGCGTGGGGGAGGGCACCCTGCTGGGCGTGGCCGCGACCGGTGCGTACGGCTACGTCATGGCCAGCAACTACAACCGCCTGCCGCGGCCGGCGATGGCGCTGGTCGGCGACGGCCGCAGCGACCTGCTCGTGCGCCGCGAGACGGTCGACGACGTCCTGGCCCACGACGTGGCGCTGCCCCCGGAGGTCGCCGGCGCGCCCCCACCCCCCGC